>JACMMY010000017.1 GCA_014378805.1 Moraxellaceae bacterium | reverse complement strand
TTGATTTCGCCTGTTCCGAGGCAAAAGGATTGACCTGACCTGTGGGCTGACTACCTGCGCTGTAGGCATAAAAATGACCTTCACCCAGCACATTAATCAACGCTTCGCTCATAATGCTGCGAGCTGAGTTGCCTGTGCAGAGCACGAGGACATTGATGGTTTTTTTACTCATGATTTTTTCTCTTTTAAGTTCAATTTAATAAAGCATTAAAAAAACTAAATATTCGTCTGATTAACTCGCTTAGAAAGTTCCTCAGCGGATTCTTTACGCTCAGAATAACGATCAACTAAATAATCCTGACGACCACGAACTAACAGAGTGAACTTCACCAACTCCTCCATTACATCGACGACGCGATCGTAATAAGCAGAAGGTTTCATTCGTCCAGCTTCATCAAATTCTAAAAAAGCCTTGGGAACAGACGACTGATTTGGAATCGTCAACATCCGCATCCAGCGTCCCAAAATCCGCAATTGATTGACGGCATTAAAAGACTGCGACCCCCCACAAACTTGCATCAACGCTAAAGTCTTGCCTTGTGTTGGACGTACAGCACCTGCCGCAAGAGGAATCCAATCAATCTGCGCTTTCATAATGCCCGTCATCGCACCATGACGTTCAGGCGAGCACCACACCATGCCTTCAGACCAAATCGCAAGCTCGCGGAGCTCCACAACTTTTTCGTGGGTTTCAGGTTCACCATCTGGTAGCGGCAAACCATCTGCATGAAAAACTTTAACCTCACAACCCATCGACTCTAACAATCGAGCTGCCTCTAAGGCTAAAAAACGACTAAAAGAACGTTTCCTCAATGAACCATACAAAATCAAAATACGTGGTGCATGATCTGTCACATCATCACGATCGAGTAGTGCTTTAGAGGGCACACGGAAAAGTGCCCGATCAATATTCGGTAAATCACCGATGTTATTTAGCGACACGTTGCCCATCCTTCTCTGTCAATATTTTTGAAGGCATGTTAGCGTTTTCAACATCACATGCCGAACACTCTACAAGTTCTGGCGTACATGGCACACCTTCACAGCAGTTTTCAGTCAAATACCCAAGCAAGCTATTCATCGTTGGGTAATTCGCCGCATAGATGACAAAACGTCCCTGTTGTGTCGAGGTCACCAAATCGGCATACGTTAATTCTTTCAGATGAAAAGACAACGATGACGGTGCAATCTGCAACATTTCACTAATCTTGCCCGCGGGCAATCCCGCTGCGCCAGCCTGCACCAACGCGCGAAAGATCGTCAGCCGTGATTCATGCGCTAGCGCTGATAATGCAGCAATTGCAGGCTTCATGTTCATCATTAATTTAACCATCATTTCTATATTTCAAATATAGTCGAAATAACAAACAAGCGCAATTTTTTCACCGAATATTGACGGATCATTTTATAAAGTGTATTTTAAATACATCTTATAAATTCTGATTGAAAATATCTAAGCAATTCTTAGTTGGTTTTGCGTTTTGAGCATTTATTTTCAGATCCATTTTTCATCCACAAAGGAATCGTTGTTATGTTGTCCGAATCGGTACGTAATCTCGTTAAAGCCACAGTTCCCGTACTCAAAGAAAGCGGAGTTGCGTTAACCAGTCACTTTTATGCGCGCATGTTTAAATACAACCCCGAACTCAAACAGATCTTTAACCAAGGTCACCAACAAGGTGGACATCAACAAACCGCGCTCGCGATGGCTGTACTCGCCTATGCTGAAAACATTGATGATCCATCCGTGTTGGCACCTGTCGTTCATTTAATTGCCAACAAACATGTAAGCCTTGGAATCCGAGCAGAACATTATCCAATCGTGGGTCATCATTTACTTGAATCGATTAAAGAAGTTCTTGGCGATGCAGCAACGGATGAGCTCATCAGTGCATGGGCGGAAGCGTATGGACAACTTGCTGATATTTTTATTGATGCTGAACGTAAACTCTATGCCGAGGCAACCCAAGCCAAAGGGGGATGGAGTGGCTGGCGCAGTTTCCGCGTAAAATCAAAACATGTGGAAAGTGAAGAAATCACTTCATTTTACTTGCATCCCCTTGATGGCGGTGAAACACCACACTTTAAAGCAGGGCAATATATTTCTGTTCGCGTATACGCACCCACATTTGGCTTAATGCAACCCCGTCAATACAGTTTGTCCGATGCACCAAATGGTGAATATTTCCGTATTTCAGTGAAACGCGAACAAGCGCAAGAAGCTAAACCTGCTGGCGCAGTATCAAATCGACTACACCATGATATTCATGTCAATGACATTATTGATGTTGCACCTCCGATGGGTGATTTTTATCTGCATACAGAGCGTCAATCGCCTGCGGTGCTCATCAGCGGTGGCGTTGGACTAACACCCATGATTGCGATGCTCAATCAATTAAACCAGTCACAAGATGTCCGTGAAGTTCGTTTTGTACATGGTTGCCGTCATGGCAATGTTCACGCCATGAAAGCGCATGTTCAAGCGACCACCCAAGAACACAGTAACGTCAAATCATTTGTGTTTTATGAAAATCCAAATGCCCATGATGTGCAAGGAAAAGACTATGATTATGCGGGTCGCATTGATTTGCAACTCATTAAAGATCAAATATTGTTAGCTGATGCGGATTATTATCTGTGTGGCCCGATCGAGTTCATGCGCGCGCAAAAACAATCTTTACTTGACCTCGGTGTCAGTCCAGACCATATCTTCGCTGAAGTTTTTGGTACTGGCGGATTCTTGCTTTAATGGTATGCTTTGACTCTATTCATATCGTACATTGATGGAGTGATTTCCTCATCCATGCAACTCACACATTTTACTGATTTAGGACTTCGTGTCCTGATGTACGCTTCCCAGCCACAGCGCGTTACGCAAAGTGGCAAAGCTGTGACGATTAGCGAAATTGCAGAGAGCCTCCATGTGTCTCGAAACCATTTGGTAAAAGTCGTGCATTTTATGGCGAGTCATCAATGGCTTTCGACAACACGTGGTAAAGGTGGCGGTTTAGCATTGGCAAAAACACCCGATCAATATAATCTAGGGCAGCTTGTGCGCATTTTGGAAGGCACAACCCAAGTGGTTAATTGCGCGGAACCTCCTTGTGCACTTCGATTTGGCTGTGGATTAAAAGGATTGCTCGACGAAGCGTTACAAGCCTTTTTTCAATCGCTTGATCGGTACACGCTTGCAGATATTATCCAAGGCAAGACTCAAGAAATTTTGTCTGAATTACAGCGAATTCACATCGTCCAGTTATCGACAGACGTTTAACCACGTGTATAAAATGCAGATTAATCTGTATGCATAAGCACATGCCCAATATCGATAACAGAATATTTAAACAAGGACGGCAATCATGATAAGAGCAAAAACATTCACAATGAAAATCACAAAAAATCACACTGCCCCAAAAATCTTCCTCTGTGCCGCACTCTCTTGTTTAACACTCTCGGGTTGTCAAGTCATGAGTATTGGTGAATGCCAAACAGCAGACTGGTTTAAAATTGGTCAGCAAGATGGCAATGCGGGCCAACCCGATATGATTGGCAAACGCGTCGATAGCTGTCGTGAGCAGAATGTTGCGATAGTTCCGAATAGTGTCAACGCTTATCGCACAGGATATATGCAAGGTGTACGCAATTATTGTCAGCCGAATCGGATTTTAGATGATGCGCTCGTAGGTCGTGATCAAGTCAATGTCTGTCCACTTGAAATTCAAAATGGTCTTCGCCCTTTTGCTCAAGCAGGTATGCGCGTTTACTCAGCAAAACAACATATTGACCAAATTACCAACGAACAAAACAGTTTGAGTAGCGAACTTCAGCAAAAACAAACGACCGAAAAACGAGCATGGGAAATCAAACGTCAACAACGTCAGTTGCTGCGTGAGTTGGATAATGCCGTGATTGAATTACAGCAAGCCCGTATTATGCTGGGCGCGCTTTAAAAAAATGATTGCTTAATCGCGCCATTCCTTAAGGCTATTGACGGAGTCCTTTTTGCAAGCAGGTCTTTGACATACTCAGCCAACTCAGGCTGACTAAAAAGAAAAGTTAAAAAATCTAGCAAGGGTTTCATTATCATTATTACTCATAAGACTTGTTTAAACAATCAATACCGTCCCTCCTCATATTGAACATTTTTTACGCTAATTACGTTCACCCTTCAATGATTTAGGCGTATGATCAGTGTAAGCATTAAACCACTATACATTGTCAGCTATTGCGTACAAATCGCAATTCCTAGCAGCCATTTTTAGACCTATTAAAATCATAAAACCCTCTAAATGATTGCTGAAAAAGAAGTTCACAAAGATTCTTAGCCTTGTAGAGGACGTTGTAATGGATGCTTTAATCCTGAGTCGGATTCAATTTGCCCTGAATATGAGTTTTCATATTCTATTTCCTACCATTTCAATTGCCCTATGCTGGGTACTCCTGTTCTTCCGCCATCGCTGGATTAAAACTCGTGATCAATCATGGCTCACAGCTTATCGTTTTTGGACTAAAGTCTTTGCACTAACCTTCGCGCTAGGTGTCGTTAGTGGCATTACTATGAGCTTTCAGTTCGGGACCAATTGGCCAGGCTACATGGAGCGCGTCGGCAATATCGCAGGTCCTCTTCTGGGGTATGAAGTGCTGACTGCGTTCTTCTTGGAAGCGACCTTCCTTGGCGTCATGCTGTTTGGGCATAACCGTGTCAGTGAGCGAGTGCATTTGTTTGCGACTTTTATGGTTGCGTTTGGGACGACATTATCCGCATTTTGGATTCTAGCTCTAAACTCTTGGATGCAAACACCGCAAGGCTACTCAATCGATGCACAAGGCATTTATCACGTCGTCAGTTGGTTAGAAGTGATTTTTAATCCTTCATTTCCGTACCGTTTCGTGCATATGGTCACAGCGTCATTTCTAACCGTAGCATTCTTACTCTGCGGTCTGGCGGCTTGGCAAATCATCAAAAAAACCGATGATGAAGCCACACCAAAAGTTCTCAAAACAGGTTTGGTGTTAGCAGCGGTTTTAATTCCACTGCAAATCTTCGTTGGTGACATGCATGGTTTAAATACCTTACATCATCAACCTGAAAAAATTGCGGCGATGGAAGCCATTTGGCATACCGAAAAAGGTGCGCCTTTGGTTGGTTTTGCCATTCCGAACGCAGAAACCAAGCACAATGACTACGCAATTGAAATTCCATATGGCGCATCACTCATTCTCAAGCATGAACTCAATGGTGAACTCCAAGGTCTCAATGAGTTTCCTGATCATCCGCCTGTTGCGCCGTTATTTTTTGGCTTTCGTATCATGGTCGGTGTAGGCATGCTGATGCTACTGGTCAGTTGGGTTGGCGTCTATCACATTCGAAAAATCAAAGATAATGTCCGCGCACTGCCCCCTTATTTATTGTGGATATTAGCCTCGATGACTTTCGCGGGTTGGTTGGCGACGTTGGCAGGTTGGTATGTCACCGAAGTCGGCCGTCAGCCTTGGATTGTGCATGGTTTGATCAAAATCAGTGAAATCGTGACACATACGCCTCCTGCCAATATTGCCTTTACGCTCACGCTTTACGCCGTGGTTTATATTGGGCTGATTATTTCTTATGTCAGCGTGCTGAAATATATGGCGGAACACCCTGCAAAAACTGAAGCAGAACTATTGCCGACTTCAGGTGAGGCGGTTGCAATTGTTGCAACTGAAGGATTAGATGTATCGGCGCAAAAAAACCAATCACCAACAGAACAAGGAGAACAAAAATGAGTTGGGATCAAATTGTTCCACTCATTTTTATGGGCTTACTCGGCTTTGCTTTATTTGTGTATGTTGTGCTAGATGGCTTCGATTTAGGGGTTGGCATCTTAATGAGTCGTGCCAACACAGAAGAACGCAACACGATGGTTGCCTCGATAGGACCCTTTTGGGATGCCAATGAAACGTGGTTGGTACTTGGAATTGGCTTACTGCTGGTGGCTTTTCCAAAAGCCAATAGTATTATTTTGGGTAATCTGTACTTGCCGGTTGCGTTTATGCTCATCGCGTTGATCTTACGCGGCGTCGCCTTTGATTTTCGGGTAAAAGCGCGCGCGCAGCATCAATTGATGTGGAACTATCTTTTCATTTTTGGTTCGACGCTAGCGTCATTGACTCAAGGCTGGATGTTGGGGCGTTATGTCACGGGCTTTGCTGAAGGCACGCAATACACGCTATTTGCCTTCGCCATTGCTCTCGCGGTGACATCGACTTATACATTGCTTGGTGCGTGTTGGTTATTGATCAAAACCGAAGGTGAACTACAGATCAAAGCGGTGCAATGGGCAAAAATCGCATGGTGGCCCGTAGTCTTTGGCATGATCTTAATTTCACTCTCAACGCCGTGGGTCAGTCCTGTCGTGCGTGATCGTTGGTTCGCATTGCCGCAATTCATTGGTTTGCTTCCCATTCCTCTTGCAACCGCGGCATCACTGATTGCCTTACGTTGGTTTCTCGGCTCAACGCGTGTGCGCGGACATCTGTGCTGGTTGCCTTTCTGTCTGTTGATTGGCGCATTAATCATGGGCGCACTGGGTTTAGCGTATAGCTTGTATCCTTATGCGATTATTGGGCAAATGACCGTCTGGCAAGCAGCAAGCTCGACCGAAGCATTAAATGTATTACTCATCGGTGCTGCGATTACGATACCTGCGATTCTGTGCTATACCGCATTTGCGTTCTGGGTATTTCGCGGCAAAGTGCGCGATCTCACTTATGGGTAATAGAACATTTCTGAGCGAATCTTTAATGATTGATTGAACCTCCAAATTCAGGTTAAATCGCACATTGAAAATACCGAAATAAGCCTCATCATTAAAACGTCCCGATTGGTTCAATGAGCCTCTCGGGACGTTTTAACATCATGGTATGCATCACGTTCGGATTTAATTGATCGCATGATTAACTTTTCTCGGGTCAATCATTTAGCAAAATTAACTAAATGATACACGCCCAAGTCATCAGTTGTTTGATTCGTCATGGATAAAAAGGTACATTGCAACCCTGTTTAGTGAATTCAACAATCGTCTGACGCTTTGATTTACTGGTTTTGCGTATGGTCAGATGAATATCATGAACTAGCTATAATACAGTAGATAAAAAATTTTGTTTAATGAGGAACTTGTACCATGAGTTTGTTTATCGCTTCTGCTTACGCTGCGCCTGCCGCTGCGGCTAATCCATCGCCACTACCGTCTATTTTAATGATGGTTGGTTTTGTTGCTGTATTTTATTTTTTGATCTGGCGTCCACAGTCTAAACGTACCAAAGAACATCGCACCATGATTGACAGTGTGAGTGTCGGCAGTGAAGTTGTGTTTGCTGGTGGTCTGATGGGTCGAATTAAGAAAACTGAAGGCGAATACGCGGTCATTACAATTGGTACCGGCGTTGATGTCAAAGTACAAAAATCTTCAATCGTTGCTGTTCTGCCAGAAGGCACAATCGCAAGTCTTTAAGATTCAGCGACATGCATCACTCTTTAATATGACCTCGAGCGTAGCGCCTAGGTGGTAAGCCCTGATGGATTGAGCAACTGGATTGTTACTCAATCCATCAGTTTCATCATTGATGATTATCTGAATGATTTGAATACAATCATTTTTTATAGAATCAAGTTTACAAGAAACTAATTTTCAAGAAGAGCACAGATGCGTTATCCAGCATGGAAATATGTGGTAATTCTACTGGTTTTGGTCATTAGTACATTATATGCACTGCCAAACCTTTATCCCGATGAACCCGCTATTCAAATTACCGGTGCCAAGGCAGGCTCGACCATCGACGCAACCGTTCTGGGTCAGGCTGAAGCTGCACTCAAAGCAGCCAATGTCAACTCGCATGGCGATAGTTTCGATGGCAAAACTGCACTGATTCGAGTCAGAACCAGCGATGAACAATTAAAAGCTCAAGACGTTGTGCGTCGCGCGCTGGGTGATAACTTCGTTGTTGCGCTCAATCTGGCACAAACCACGCCTAATTGGCTGAGAGCGATCGGCGCTGCACCGATGAAATTGGGTTTAGACTTACGTGGTGGTGTGCACTTCTTGCTTGAAGTGGATATGTCTAAAGCAATTGAGCAACGTCTCGATACTGCTGCAACTGATATTCGTCGTGAATTACGTACAGAAAACTTAACCTTCCGCACCGTACAACAAACCGCCACTGGTATTAATGTGGTGTTTGATACGACTGCTGATCGTGATGCTGCAACAAACAACCTACGCCGTAAGTTCCCTGATTTCGCGCTTCAGCAACTCGCTGTGGGTGATGGTTTTGTAGATGCACTCACTTATACCGAAGCCAAAGTACAAGAAATTAATCAATACGCCGTGGGTCAAAACTTAACGACGCTGCGTAACCGGATCAATGAACTCGGTGTGGCGGAAGCGATTGTACAAACCCAAGGTAGCAACCGCATCGTGGTTGATTTACCGGGTGTACAAGACACTGCGGAAGCCAAACGTGTGTTAGGTCGTACTGCTAACCTTGAGTTCCGCATGGTTGCAGATGAAGCTGCAAACTACACTGGCGGCCCAATACCTGCAGGAACAGAAAGTTTTGCATTTGAAAAACTAGACGGTCCTCCGATTCTTCTGAAACGCCAACGCATCCTCACTGGCGAGCGTGTCCAAAACGCACAATCTGGTTTTGACCAAAACGGTTCAGCATCTGTCAACATAACCTTAGACAGTGCGGGCGGCAAGCTCATGAACGATGCCACGCGCACGTCTGTTGGCAAGCAAATGGCGGTTTTATTTATTGAAAATAAACAAAAAATCACCTACGCCACTGATCCTGTGACCAAGAAAACCATCGAAACACGTACACCGTATACCGAAAAAGTCGTTATTAACCGTGCAACAGTACAATCAGTGCTGGGTTCGCAATTCCAAATCACAGGTATTGGTAGCCCACAAGAATCAGCTGAACTTGCGTTGTTACTCCGTTCAGGTGCGCTTGCAGCGCCAATGTACTTCGTTGAAGAACGTACGGTTGGTCCATCACTCGGTCAAGAAAACATTGATAAAGGGATGCTCTCAACGCAAGTTGGTTTTGCTTTGGTTGCGCTGTTTATGCTGGTGTTCTATCGCCTATTCGGAATCATTGCAAACTTCGCCCTGTTTATGAACTTAGCAATGATTTTGGCGATTATGTCAGCGCTTGGTGCAGCACTAAGCTTGCCAGGTATTGCGGGTATTGTTTTGACAATCGGGATCGCGGTCGATGCCAACGTCTTGATTTGTGAGCGTATACGCGAAGAAATCAGACATGGTGCAAAACCTGTGACAGCGATTGTGCTTGGCTATGATCGCGCGTTTGGAACAATTATCGATGCGCACGTAACGACTTTGCTTGTGGCATTCATCTTGTTCGCTGTAGGTACAGGACCGATCAAAGGCTTTGCTGTGACCTTATCGATTGGTCTCCTCTGTTCGCTATTTACAGCCATCACCGTCACTCGTGCTTTGGTTCAAGTCATCTATGGCCATCGCCATGTTGAAAAACTAAGCATTTAAAAGGAATTAATCATGGCTAACGATACGAAAACCGAGATCCAAAGCGGCGTCGACGCAGAGCAAGCTTATCATCATGATGAGCCTATCATTCGTTTTATGCGATTCCGTACACCTTTGGCTATTTTTTCAATGATATTGATGCTGGTGTGTGTGGTCTCAATCTTCACCAAAGGTCTCAACCTCGGTCTCGACTTTACTGGCGGGATCTCGGCGGAAGTAAACTACACACATGCCGTCAAGCAAACTGAAGTTCAACAAGCGCTGATGAAAGCAGGCTTCCACGAACCAGTCGTGCAGTACCTCGGCACCCAACGCGACTTGCTGGTACGCATGCCTGCGCAAAGCACAACGACTGACTCATCGGCCTATATTTTAAATGCAGTCCAACTGCCTGAGAATAAAGCAACCGTTCAAAAAGTAGACATCGTTGGCTCACAAGTCGGTAATGAACTGTACTTACGCTCACTGGGTGCTATCGCGCTCGCATGGGGCTTAATGATGGTTTATGTTGCGATTCGCTTCCAATTCAAATTCGCGGTTGGTGCAGTTATTTCTCTGCTCCACGTCACGATTTTGACTGTGGGTATATTC
>JACMMY010000204.1 GCA_014378805.1 Moraxellaceae bacterium | reverse complement strand
ATCAACGGCAAATTGCAGTACCGATAAACAATTGAAATCAGTGCAGATCACTTGATTGGCGACGTTGCGATGGACAAACATTTCACCGGGTGCGAGACCCACGAGCTCTGTTGCAGGAACACGACTATCTGAGCATCCGATCCAAAGATATTTGGGGGCTTGTTGACCGACTAATTTACTGAAAAATTCAGGGTCACGTTTTACCGTTTCAGACGCCCATGTCCTGTTGCTTTGTAATAAGTGATCTAAAGACATAACCATTAAAACTCAAATTGTGGGTTAAACGATATTAATTGAATCACTTAACATGTTTCACTGGCATTAATATTCAATTAATTTTTTATATTTCGGGTTGATGGCTCGGCAGTCGATGTGTGTGTTTCATTGGATTGATAATGAGCCAGATCCTCACGATGAAGACTTTCAAACAAACGGATCAATTTTCGCTCGCTATACATCGCTGTATAAATCATGAAAATAATACCCACTAAAAGTGCAATGAATCCCCAAAAGATCAAACTTCCCAGCGCCGCTAATTGCAAAATTTCATTGGTTGGCATTTTGCCAATTTGGACCTGAGCTGAAAGCATTGCGGGGTTGAGATACATTGGTTTTTGCTGATAGAGCCAGAAACAAGCCATCGCTAATAATACCCAAAGCAGCCATCCCACCATATTCCAAGCGCGAATCTGACGTAAGCGAGTTTGGATATAAACCTCACGTTTTTGAGCAGTTTGCGCTGCTTCCTCATGTCCGATTCTAGCGGCTGGGTCAATCAACATGGCAAAATATCCTTGGCAAATAGCGAGCAGGATTTAGATCCTCTACACGCTAAAATATTGATCCAAAAAATCATTTTAATGATTTTATAAATATATGTGTGCAAAAAAACACGTTTTTCTGTTGCTTAAATACTTTGCGATTAACGCACACGTACTTTTTCGCGTTCACGTTTTACGAGCTTGTCTTTTATCCGCTGACGTTTCAATGGAGAGAGATAATCAACAAATAACTTACCCTTTAAATGATCCATTTCATGCTGAATACAGACCGCAAGTAAACCATCCGCATCGAGGCTGATCGACTGACCCGTTAGGTCTAATGCATCGATGCGAACGCGAGCAGGTCGTTCAACTTTATCGTAAATTTCTGGAACAGATAAGCAGCCTTCTTCGTAAGGTGCAGTTTCGATACCCAGTGGTGTTATTTTTGGATTAATAAACACCAAAGGTTTACTTTTATCTTCGGAAATATCGATGACGATCAATTCGATATGTCGATCAACTTGGCTCGCAGCCAGACCAACACCGGGCGCAGCGTACATCGTCTCCAGCATGTTGCTGGCCAGTGTACGAATCTCGTCGGTAATTTTCTCAATCGGCTTGGCTTGTGTGCGAAGTCGTGGGTCTGGAAAACTTAAAATAGGGAGAAGTGCCATGATCTGTTGATATTCCTCTTGGTGCACTGATCGTAAACAAAAATGTGCTTTAAATAATGATCTATTTTACCGCTTATCTGAGGTGGAAGAAACGCGATTTCGTATGAATTGTGGGGGGATTCCATGTCAATCTCCTGCTTTTGTTGGCAATGTGACCTTTGAATCTAAGAATTGATGCATTGAACTGCAATTAACGTGCTGTGGATACTAGACTTAAGACCGATAAACGCTTATTGTAAATGCCAAGAGGAGACAGACAGGCACGATAGGCCTGGACGTGTGATCCATTATATTAGGGAAAATGATAATGAGCGTGTCTATGTCTAAATACATGCAGAACAGTTTACCAAATTCAAAAATTGTTTCAGACCCATTGAAGTCGCTAAGCGAGCAAACCATGAATAAAAAAAATCGTATGAACACTCTTGTATTGGCGGTGGCTATCGGTCTGACTATACCGATGTTTGCATCCGCAAAAAATAATCCAATGCCTTCAGTTCGTGCGGATGCTCCAAATACCTATATCGTGAAGAAAGGCGATACGTTATGGGATATTTCAGGTAAATTTCTGAAAGATCCATGGCGCTGGAAAGATATCTGGGCAGTCAATCCTCAAGTTAAAAACCCACATTGGATTTATCCGGGTGATCATTTAATCCTGTGCAATATCAAAGGTCGTACTGTTATTGGTGTCGATCAAGGTGATGGTTGCGTTGGCGTAGAACGTCGTATGAGTGGGAGTGTTACTAATCTCGACACAGTGAGACTACAACCTCAAATCCACGTCGATGCGCTTGATGTTGCTGTTCCTGCCGTGTCTCTAAATAGCATTAAATCATGGTTGATTGATGGCACTGTGGTCGATGGAAGTACACTCAAAAAGGCGCCCTATGTTCTGGCTGGCCATGATCGCCATGTGCTAGCTGCTGCAGGCGATGCAGTGTATGTGCGCGGTGGCATCTTAGTGGTTGGTGATAGTTACGGTATATATCGTGCTGGTGATGCCTATGTCGACCCAGAAACCAAAGAAGTTTTAGGTTATGAAGCTCGTCTTATTGCACGCGGAACTGCAACTGCTCTTGATAAAGATGTTTCCACGATGGAGCTGACTGAAAGTCTGCAACAAGAAGTTCGTCAAGGTGATAAAATTCTTACTGAAGAAGTGAATAATTATCCAGGCATTTTTTACCCAACAAACTCAGAAAATGTTGCACCAGGACGATTGCTGCGTGTACTTGATGGTATTGATAGTGCAGCCATAAACAGTACGATTGCAATCAATCGCGGCACACGTGAAAATGTGCAAGTTGGACAAGTATTTGCGATTTATCGTCGAGGTGCGCTTGTGCAAGATCGTCATGATGGCCAACTGGTTCGTTTGCCCAGCGAGCGTGCAGGTTTAGCGATGGTATTCCGTACCTTTAATAAACTGAGCTATGCCATTGTTCTTGAAGCAAAAGGCGCGATTAAAACGGGTGACGAACTTCGTCCACCTGTTACAAGTGGCGAATAACTGATTGACCTAAATCGTAACGCGATACGAGTATGAGATGACGCTGGCATTATTTACTGATGATTTTGAATGTGATGGATCGGTAGGTAGCGTTCACCAAGCTGAAATTAACCACAGCAATACCTCAATACCCTCTATGATCAATAAACTTTCTTCCCAAGGCTGGCTCAATGAGCTGGCCTTGTGGCATTTGGTCAATCATTCGATTGTGACTTGGCGCGGATTGATGACCCATTTTGGTCATGATGCTGAGCGCGCGATAAAGGCTCAAGTAGCCGATTGGAAATCTCTTGGGTTACATGCGAGCCATATCAAACGGTTGAATGATTGGCATGGGCGAGGCAAAGAATATCAGCGTTTTGAACAAACTATTGCAGCGATCCAACATGGTGAATTTCATGTGCTCTATGAGCAAATGTCTGAATATCCCTCGCTATTAAGTAAAATCCCTGATCCACCACCATTTCTCTTTTATCGTGGCAATGTTCAATGCTTACACCAGCCGCAACTGGCGATGGTGGGCACACGCAAGCCGTCTCCAAGTGCGCGCAAAATTGCATTTGAGTTTGCGCGTGAGCTCGCACAATCAGGGATTTGGATTAGCAGTGGTTTGGCGCAAGGGATTGATGCTGACTGTCATCGTGGTGCGCTGGCTGCTGGCGGTGGGCGGACGATTGCGGTGTTGGGTACTGGCATAGATATGTGTTATCCGACTGCACATCAATCGTTGTACGATCAGATCGTTGCTGAAGGTGGCTTGGTTCTGACAGAATTTTTACCGAAAACTGAACCGCTGGCGCATCATTTTCCGAGAAGAAATCGCATCGTGAGTGGTATGTCAGTAGGCGTATTAGTCGTGGAGGCTGCATTGAAAAGTGGGTCGTTGATCACGGCGAGATTGGCAGCGGAACAGGGTCGTGACGTGTTGGTGATTCCAGGGCATATTGCCAATGAACAAGTGGCAGGCTGTCATCAGTTGATTCGTGAAGGCGCACGATTAGTCACGAGTGTTGAAGATATTTTGGAAGATTTGAATCTATCACGTAATCCATTACTTGCCGCTGAATTGTCGGCAGGCGATAGTGAGGTAAATCAAACGGTGCTCTCTGCTTCGCCATTAGAGCCTCATTTGCAGCCTTTGATGGTGCGTTTGGATTGGACTGGGCAAAGTGTAGATACGTTGGTTGAAAGTAGTGGAATTGATGTCGCAACTTTGTCGGGATTGTTGATGGAACTTGAGTTGTCAGGGTTGGTGACGCAGGTGAATGGCTTATATCAGCGGTGTCGTGTATGACGATCATTAATGAACGTTTAGATTTGGCTGTTTCAGCACTGCGAGACGGTCAAGTGATTGCTTATCCAACGGAAGCGGTTTGGGGTTTGGGTTGTGATCCGTGGAATGAACAAGCGGTTTTACAAATATTGCGCTTGAAGCAAAGACCTGTTGAGAAGGGTGTCATTTTAATTGCTTCTGATATTCAGCAAATTGAACCGTTTCTTGAGCGACTAACCTCAGACCAAAGAGATATGGTGATCGCTAGTTGGAAGGATGAGTCTGCACCAGCGACGACATGGCTTGTGCCATTAACTGCTGAGGTTCCAAAGTGGATTTCAGGTGAGCATCAGCAAGTGGCTGTGCGGGTGACGAAGCATTTACAAACGCAAGCTTTGTGTCGCGCATTTGGACGACCGATTGTATCGACGAGTGCTAATCCGAGTGGTGAGCCTTCGGCATTGGATTCTGCAATGGTTCGCGCTTATTTTGGTAATCAAGTTTTTGTTTTAGAAGGCGCGACGGGTGGTGCGACGCAGCCTAGTGTGATTCGGGATGTGGGGACGGGTACGGTGTTGAGAGGGTGATAGGTTTTTTATATCTTATTTGAATAGCCTAAGGAGTGTGAGCTAGTACATCCCAATATGTGAGTTTCATTAAAGATTATTTAACAAAATATATTTCAACTTCTTTGAAGTATTCAGTGTAAAACTTAATTGCTAGTTCGGCTAATTCAACAGGTTCATTAGTTTTTAAATGGTTACCAAGATGTGAGGAGGGGACATGATAAGTTCTACCACGGTTCACAACTGGAAGTAATCGAACCTTATCTGGGAAAAAATCAATTCTTACAGGTCGATCTGATTCAAATGAAATATTACCGTCGATGATCGTAAGGTTTTTAAGAGTTAGTACGTTACCCTCTGCAGGGTTAATGCCAATTCCTCCTGCTACTTGAGTGGTAATATCTGCAACGGAATGTTCATCACAGCCTCGAGCATTAAATAAATATGAAAGTAATTCATCAGTTTTTCTCAGTTTTTCTATTTGTCCTCGACGATTCCAGCCCTGATATTTCGGACTCCGATGCAAATGGTTAGTTAATTTGTTCCATGCACGTTCCAAATTATGGAGAAAATCTTTCCAATGTAATTCATAGTCATCCATGGAAGGAGCAGCTTTAATTTTATCGATATTCAAAGATGCTTGGTTTAGTTGTTTCCATGGTTTATCAATTGGTTGCATAATTATCCTTATTTGCTATCCAACAACACCCGAAAATCCTTTGCAATTCTTTTCGTCGCTTTAAAAGCAGCGCGATTAATTGTCGCCATACTTACAAAACCATGTCCTTGACCTTCCACACGATAACCTATGCAATGTGAGCCCGCCTCACGCATCTTGATGGCATAGGTTTCGCCTTCATCGCGGAGACTGTCGAATGCTGCTGTGACGAGCAGAGCAGGAGGAAGTCCGCTTAGATTTCCTCGTATTGGCGATACGCGTGGGTCTGAAAAAGGGAGCTGGCTGCAAGATAAATGCAGGTTCTTGGCTGCCTCCAGGTCAACCCGAGATAAAAATAAACCATGACCAAAAGCTTCATGTGACGGGTAGTCATTGACCAAGTCTAAGATCGGATAAATCATGAGTTGTGCGGCAGGCGCGAAGGTTGTACCAACGGCAAGTTGACTGACGACTGCAGCAAGATTTCCGCCAGCACTGTCGCCACCGACCGTTATTTTATTTGGATCAGCTCCTAAACTTTGAATATGTTCATAAGCCCATTTAAGCGTATCAACACAATCTTCAATCGCAGCAGGTGAGGGATGGTCAGGCATACAGCGGTAGCTAACACTCAGAACCTGCATTTGCCCAAATTGGCAAAGCAGACGGCACGGATCATCGTGCGTATCGACATCACCAACGATAAAACTACCGCCATGAAAATAGACCAACAGTGGTAGACGCTGATGATGTTTTTCCGCAGATTCTGTACGAATCGGCGTGTAGTGCCTTACGCTGAGTTGACCTGATCGGCTAGGAATTTTCCAGTCTTTGACACTGGCAACTTTTGTCGGATTGGCAATCGCAGCCATATCTCTTCGAAAGTGAATCCGACTGCTTTCATAGGTTGAATCGGTTTTTGTTGCTGCACTCAACCATTTACGAACTGAAAGCAGCATTTGGACGTGTGGGTCAAGATCAGGAAATTTAACATGATTAAAACCCAACAAACGGGCAATTTTACGCTGACTTGTAGGTGGCATCCTCATAGATAATCGTAGGGCAATGCCTTTCATTTTATCCATACGCGCTTTGATGTGATCTAAGCGACTCATTGATCCAGTCTCTGATTCCTTTAAAAGGAGAGGCTGGATTGAGTTCACAAGCGATTTGCTTGGATTTGATGCTGACATCTTATCGATCCTAAGACCTATCTAATAATACCCTAAAATTATGCGCGATTTTGATTGTCGCATCATAGGCAGCACGGTTGATCGGCGTGATATTAATAAAACCATGTCCTTGACCTTCAACGCGATATGCATCACAAGGTGTACCCGATTCACGCAGTTTAACGGCATACGTTTCGCCTTCATCACGTAATGTATCTAATTCAGCCGTAACCAATAGTGCAGGAGCAAGTCCTTCTAATTTGCCAAATAAAGGCGATACACGGGGATCCGTGAGCTTGAGTTTGCCATCGCTAACATAAGCAAGTTTTGCATTATCCATGTCAGTTTGATTTAAAAACAAGCCTTTTCCGTAGGCGCGGTGTGATGGGTAAGTGCCATCTAAATCAACGACTGGATAAATTAGAAGTTGTGCAGCGGGTGCGTAGGGTTTTCCAGCAGCCAGTTGACTGACGACTGCGGATAGATTGCCACCTGCGCTATCCCCACCAACGGCGATTTTTGTCGGATCAACACCAAGTGCGGCCGCGTTTTTGTGCGCCCATTTGAGTGCATCAAGGCAGTCATTCGATGCAGCGGGTGCGGATTGTTCTGGGGCGAGTCGATAAGCAACACTCAGCACTTGAACTTGGGCGTGTTGGCATAGCAAACGGCAAGGTTCGTCGTGTGTATCCAAGTCACCGACAACAAAGCCGCCGCCATGAAAAAATACCAGCAAAGGCAATGGCTTATTGTTCTGACCAAAAACGCGAGGGATGTAGTGTCGAGCTGAAATATTGCCTGAACGAACGGAAATTTCCAGATTACTGATACGTTCTACAGTAGTTGGTTGATCGATGATAGAAGCCATTTCCTTGCGGAAGTGTTTACGACTCTTTTCTGGATTTGGGCCAATTAAAGCACCGCCTGCCATGCGGTTACGTATTGCAATCAGGACTTGTAGATGTGAGTCCAGTTTTGAAAATTGATCATCGAATCCGAGTACTTTGGCCAGTGCACGTTGACCAACTGGAGGAAGTCGCATGGTTAAACGTGCAGCTGAACCTTGTAGTTTTTCAGCTCTAGTCTTTAGATTGTTGATGATTCCAGTCACAGCGCTGACTCCTGATTTAGTATCTGGTTATAAAAAATAGTGAACTATTAAAACATGTATCATTCGAAAGAAGAATGCTCATCATTGTTAAATCAATACTGAGTTTTTAGTCATACCAACAACCGTATTGATTTAAATTCCGAAGGTTTAATAAACAACGTGTCAAGCGAGCATCGCTTTGAGTTCTTGTGCAATTTTTAGCGTGGCGTTCATGGCGCCGTGATTGATGGTTGTCATGTTAATGAAACCATGCCCTTGACCCAGTACACGGTGACCAATGCATGCTGTACCCGCCTCACGTAATTTGACTGCATATAATTCGCCTTCATCTCTTAACACATCAAATTCAGCAGTCACTAGTAATGTCGATGCGAGTCCTGCGAGATTGCCATAGAGTGGTGATATTCGTGGATCTAAATGGAGATCGTGGTTGTTTGCGGTATATGAAAGCTTTGCATTGTCGATGTCACTTTGATCAAGGAATAGACCCTGACCATAATGGGTATGTGATGGATATTTATTGGCAAAATCGATGCCAGGATACAAGAGCAACTGTACGGCAGGTGCGTAGGATTGACCAACTGCCAGTTGACTGACAACCGCAGCAAGGTTTCCGCCTGCACTATCACCGCCAACGGCAATTTTGTTGGGGTCAATATTTAAATCTGCAGCATGCGCGTGCGCCCATATCAAAGCCGCTAAGCAGTCTTCTACTGCGGTCGGTGCTGGATGCTCTGGTGCGAGACGATAAGCAATACTGAGTACGTGGACTTGAGCAACTTGGCAAAATAAACGACAGGGCTCATCGTGGGTATCTAAATCCCCAACGACGAAACCACCGCCATGAAAGAAGATTAGAAGAGGACGTTTTTCTAGATCATTTTTTGTATGACCCGTGAGCTTCGGGATGTAATGGCGTACTGGGATATTGAAGGAATCCGTTGGGATGAACCATTCATCAACGCTTGCAACAGGTGTGGGTTTGCTGACAATAGAAAGCATTTCTTTGCGGAATTGACGACGGCTTTGTTCGGGACTTGAACCGATTAAACTTCCTCCGCCTATCCGATTACGTGCAGCGATCAGAAGTTGTAAATGAGGATCGAGGTTTGGAAATTGATTATCAAAACCAAGTGCTTTAGCAAGCATTCGTTGACCCAAAGGTGGGATTCGCATGGTTAAGCGTGCGGCTACACCTTGAAGTTTCTCAAAAGGCGCGGTCAAATTGTTGACTAATCCTGTCACTGTACTTTCTCGCTTTGGTTTAAATTACCTTCATTAAAACACGTCTTAATGACAATTGGTATTGTCAATTTTTTTGTTTTAATGTCTGTTCGCATTCGCCTTTTCTTCTATTACAGTAAGGCAATTATGTACATTTGCCTTGAATTATGCCGATCACACCCAATTCACTACTCATGATTTTATATCACAGAATGCGAACTGCACTTTTTCGCAGCTTTTATTATTGTCGTTATTTATTAAAGAGGTCTGTTATGTCTCAGTCAGAAGTGAATGATTTATCCGAAAACAATGTACAAAATCATGCGGAAGTTGATGTTTTAGCCGCAGAAAGTGTTGAAGAGGCGACGCCAGAACAAGCGCGTATTGCTGAACTTGAAGCGCAAGTGAAAGACATTCAAGCGCGCGCCAATGCGGATATGTATAACTTTCAAAAACGTGTCGAACGTGAAACGGATAATGCGAAGAAATTCGCTTTAGAAAAATTTGCAGGCAGTTTGCTTGATGTGGTCGATAACTTAGAACGCGCAATTGCTGCCGCCCCCGCGGATAGCAATCAAGGTTTGCTGGATGGTGTGCAACTCACGCATAAAGCATTGTTGACTACGTTAGAAAAACATCACATTCGTGTGATCGATCCTGCTGGCCAAGCGTTTGATGCGGATCAACATCAAGCGGTCGGTATTGACCCGAATACGCCAGAAGGTCAGGTCGCGAATGTCTTGCAAAAAGGCTATAGCTTGTCAGGTCGTTTGTTGCGTCCTGCCATGGTCACTGTGGGGCAGTAAATTGGGCAATAAAATTTTAAAAAGCGT
>JACMMY010000203.1 GCA_014378805.1 Moraxellaceae bacterium | reverse complement strand
TTTTTCAAAAATCTTATTTTATTAATAAGATTCATTAATGAACAAATTTCAGCCCCAAACGTCCGCGAACACTTTCAATAACTCGACTGAACTCAACGCTAAAAACCAAATGAAATGCGCTAGGTAATTCCATCGGTTTATTTCTAAACGTTAAAAATAGAAACTCTAATTTATTAAAAAACGTCAATTGTGGGCTTCCGCATTCAATTGCAACTTGTAGACAAAATCGATCAAGCTCCTGATCGATCTGAGGTGCAACATATGTCTCATCTGTCATTGTGTTAAAAGTCGTCATATTAGTGGCATCCAGAGGTTCATAATGTATACAGCATCGTTAACTAAGCATGTTCTATGCCAATGCCTAAATTTACTCTGCATATATGAAACTATTAAGAAACAACTACTAAAACTGCTTAACTTTCGAACACTTAGCATTACAAAAAGTAGTTTTTTTGTAAACAATACGTTTCATGTAACTACTATTCGGCTCGGCGCCATGTTGTTCCGTTTTTGCTGTCTTCCAAAACAACGCCAGCTTCTAACAAATTCTTACGGATTTGATCGGCTAATGCAAAGTCTCGCGCCGCTTTAGCATTTTGACGTGCTTCAATATGTGCAACAATTTGGTCAGCAGTCATGCCTTGCCCAGCATCCGCTTCACCCTGCAAGAAATCAACAGGATTACTATGAAGTAAGCCTAGAATCGCACCAAGCTCCTGTAAGCATGCAGCTAAACCAATTGCTTGTGCACGCTCATCCACTGCTTCAAGACGCAGTACGCGATTGATTTCGCGAGTGAGTTCAAACAATGCAGCCAACGCTTCTGGTGTATTGAAATCATCATTCATTGCAACGTTAAAACGAGATTTCAGGTTTTCAGCCATTACTTGATTATGATCATTGAGAATCACATTTGTTACATGTAGCTCACTTACTGCTTTCAGCGTTTGATAAAAACGAGACAAGGCTTGTTTTGCATCTTTCAAAGCGCTATCAGAAAAATTCAAAGGGCTACGATAATGACTTCCTACAATGAAATAGCGAATCACTTCGGGTGCAAATTGCTGCATGACATCGCGAATCGTAAAGAAATTGCCCAATGACTTAGACATCTTCTCACCATCCACGTTGACGAAACCGACGTGCAACCATGTATTCACATAGGTTTCGCCAGTTGCGGCTTCACTTTGTGCAATTTCATTTTCATGATGAGGGAACAGTAAATCACCACCACCCCCATGAATATCAAAGTGATTACCTAGATTACAAGTCGACATCGCAGAACATTCGATATGCCAACCGGGACGACCTGTGCCCCACGGTGATTGCCATGCAGGCTCATTTGGTTTCGCCAACTTCCACAATACGAAATCTGATGAATTTTCCTTGTCACCATCGATGTCGACACGCGCACCTGCTTGTAAATCTTCTTGGACACGACCAGACAAACGTCCATATTTCGGGAATGAATTGACAGCGTAATACACGTCTCCTCCATCTACCGCATATGCATGTTTTTTATTAATCAGTGTCCCGATCATTCCCTGCATTTCATCAATGTATTCAGTCGCTAACGGTGATAAATCTGGACGTGCACAACCCAAACGATCAGCATCCTCATTCATCGCATCAATGAAACGTGATGTGAGCGAATGAATCGTTTCATTATTCTCATTGGCACGCGCAATGATTTTGTCATCGATATCGGTGATATTACGAACATATTTGACTTGCCAACCCTGCGCACGTAGAAAACGCACCATATAATCAAACGACACCATCACGCGCGCATGTCCTATATGACAATAGTCATATACCGTCATACCGCACACATATAGTCCAATTTGCCCTTCAACACGCGGTACAAAGATTTCTTTACGGCGAGTTTCAGAGTTATGCAGGGATAATAAATTTGGTACGGGTTGCGGATTCTGTGACATGAAACGTCCTTAAACAGGCAAAAATTAGTACAAAAAAGATAATTCTAAGATTATATTCTAATGTAGTACGACAGCGCAGCGATAAATGAATTTAACATTAAAAATGAAAATGAATTCAAATGTAATGAGGTACGTTATTGTCTCTTTTTTAAAATAATGATGTAACAATTAACTCAACTAAAAGTACACGTAACCATTACTACAATAATGAGCTAAATGATTGTAGAATCACTTTGCGTTACGTTTGCGCTTTTTGTCATAATGCATTCTCTTTTATTTTAATACATTGGAAGTTGTTCGTGAACTTGGATCATTCAAAACCCAATACACCCGCTCAGCTTGCGCCAAATCGCTTACTGAATTCAGCATTGGCGACAATTGCAACTGAGCAACATGCTATCGATGTATTAAAACAGGAACTCGATCATCGTTTCGAAGATGCTTGTCATTTAATACTTGCCTGCACAGGTAAAATTGTTGTCACAGGTATGGGAAAATCAGGGCATATTGCACGCAAGATTGCAGCCACGTTTGCATCGACAGGGACACCTGCATTTTTTATGCATCCAGGTGAGGCTAGTCATGGCGACTTGGGCATGCTCACCAAAAATGATGTATTAATTGCGATTTCAAATTCAGGTGAAAGTAGTGAAATTTTAACTTTACTACCTGTCATTAAACGTCATTTAATTCCGCTGATTACCATTACCCGTGGACAAAACTCAACAATGGCACGTTTTGCCGATGTTGCGTTGACACTTGGTGATAGCCCAGAAGCCTGTCCTCTTGGACTTGCCCCCACATCCAGCACTACGACAACATTAATATTAGGTGATGCCCTCGCTGTTGCTTTATTGGATGTGCGCGGCTTTACTGCAGATGATTTTGCATTGTCGCATCCAGGTGGTGCGTTGGGTCGTCGCTTACTGACACGCGTCTGTGACATCATGCATGATGGTGATTTAATCCCAATCGTTAAAGTGGGTACATCACTTGCCGATGCTTTACTCGAAATGACACATAAAGGGCTCGGCATGACGGCAATTGTTGATATCGATCAACGTCTGCTTGGTTTATTTACCGATGGAGATTTGCGACGTGTACTCAAACAATCGGTTTTGTCACATGACCTACTCAATCAACCCATTGAAAGTTTAATGACCCAAGACCCAATCACCGTTACACCGCAAATACTCGCGGCTGAAGCTCTAGCTGTCATGGAAAAACGTAAAATTAATAGTATTTTAGTTCTAGATAAAGAGCAGCAACTCGTCGGCGCTCTGAATATGCACGATCTATTACAAGCAGGGGTCATGTAAATGGCATCGTACAGTGTGCAAGAGCGGGCACGTCAAATTCGCTTATTAGTATTAGATGTCGATGGAATTTTAAGTGATGGTCGACTGACATTTACCAATAATGCTGATGAATTAAAATCCTTTGACGTCCAAGATGGATTTGGCATCAAATGTATTCAAGATGCAGGAATTAAAGTTGCTGTGATTACTGGGCGCTCAAGTTTTATCGTTCATAATCGCATGCAATCACTGGGTATTGCACATATTATCCAAGGTCGCGAAGACAAAGGGAATGCGTTAAGCGAGCTATGCGCTGAAATTGGCATTGATTTACAAGAAACCGCCTATATGGGCGATGATTGGCCAGATTTATTAGCGCTTGGTTTGGTTGGTTTGGCGCTTACCGCACCGAATGCACATGAAGAAGTTCGGAAACGTGCGCATTTGGTCACTCAAGCCAGTGGCGGTCGCGGTGCAGTTCGTGAAATCTGTGATTTACTGCTCAAGGCTCAGGGTAAATACGAAGAAACACTGGCATATTATCTTCGAAATTTTGCTAAAAATGACGCGCAAACTAAGAGTAATCCATGAGTACTCGTCTACTCTATTTATTGGCTTTTGGCTTTATTAGCTTAGCGGCTATTTTTTATATGTTCAATCGCGAAAAAACTCAACCTCCTATTGCATCTCATTCAGAAGTTGATTACTCAGCCACCAACATCGTCGGATTGCAAACGGATGATGATGGTTTGATTCAAAATCAAATTCAGGCGGATACTTTACGTCATTACCCTCAGGGCGATCGGATGGAGTTAGATCGTATTGCAAGTGTTTGGTACAAGGTTGGTAAACCCCAAACCAAACTGAATGCAGACAAAGGTGTCAGTCTTCAAAATAACGACAAAGTCATACTTACAGGCAAAGTACATGTGCAACAATTGGCAACACCATCACATGCTGAAACCAATTTATATACTACCGAGTTGAATGGTTATCCAAAAACCAAAAAAGTAGATACGGACATGCAAGTGACTGTACAAAGTGCCAAATCTAAACTTGTCTCGCAAGGCGTTCGCGCTGACCTTAACAACGGTCAATACGAATTTTTCAAACCAAGAGGAATTTATGTTACTGCTCCCCGCCCATAGACTAGTGGTCACAAAACTTACGGTTCCTATCGTCAGTTTTTTAATTGTCAGTGCCCTTGCCCAGACAGCGCATGCCTTGGACAGTGATCGAGATCAACCGGTGAATCTAGAAGCTGACCACGCCACCTACAACCAACAAACGGGTGTGACTGTGTATAGTGGGAATGTCATCATCACTCAAGGTACGATTCGCATACAAGCGGACAATGTCGTCGCAAATCTCGATGCAAATCGTTCAATCAAAGATGTCACTGCCACGGGTAAACCCGCCAAATTTCAACAAAAAATCAGCCCTGATAAAGGCATCGCTTATGGTGAAGGCGATCAGGTTTTTTATGATGCTGCCCTTTCTCAGATTACACTGACAGGCCACGCAAAAATCAACCAAGATGGTTCGAGTTTTAATGGAAATACATTGCGTTATGGTATGAAACAAGGCGATATCGAAGGCAGTGGTAATAAGCAGCAACGCGTACAAATGATCATTCCACCGAACTCATCACGCGTAAACTCAACTGCTAAATTAAAATAGGTATAAAACTGTCGGTCGCTGCTAATTCAATAGCATTGCAACAGCGCTTTACATTGCTTTTCCAATATAGGTCATACGATGTCAAACTTACAAAATCAGCCCGTAGCTGAATCTCATAAAGTCAAAGTGCTGACCATTGAAAATTTGGCTAAATCTTATGACAAACGAAAAGTCGTCCGCGATGTTTCATTCCAACTGACCAGCGGTCAAATCGTTGGACTACTTGGACCGAATGGCGCAGGAAAAACAACCAGTTTTTACATGTTGGTGGGTTTGGTTCGTATGGATCACGGTCGAATTTTCTTGGATGATAAGGATCTTTCGCCATTAGCGATGCATGAACGAGCAAGACGAGGGATTGGTTATTTGCCACAAGAACCGTCTATTTTTCGTAAACTGTCGATAGCTGATAATATCATGGCAGTTCTTGAAACACGCAGTGATCTGACTAAAGGACAGCGTAAGGAACGTTTAGAAAAACTGCTAGAAGAATTTCATATCACCCATATTCGCAACTCATTGGGTATGAGCGTGTCTGGTGGGGAACGTCGTCGTGCTGAAATTGCACGCGCCCTCGCCTTAGATCCTACCTTTATTTTGCTTGATGAACCCTTTGCTGGCGTAGATCCAATCTCAGTTGCAGACATTAAGAAGATTATCTACAACCTTAAATGTCGCGGCATTGGCGTCCTCATCACCGATCATAACGTTCGTGATACGCTCGCCATCTGTGAAAAAGCTTATATTGTGAGTGAAGGTGCTGTAATTGCCGAGGGAACTCCTGAGGAAGTTTTAGCGAATGAGCTGGTACGTCAGGTTTATCTTGGTGATGATTTTAAATTGACTTAAAGGTTAATCTGATTCATTTTAATTCAAGTATATTGTCGTCCGAGCTCCATAATCATGTTAAACACACATTAGAGTAATGAATTATGAAATCGATTATTATAATTGCAGCGATGACGCTTGCAGCGCCTGCTTTTGCAGATAATACTCAAACTATCAATGCGCTTGGGCAAATTGCAGGTGCATTAAGTACACAAAACTCTGCTTCGGCAAACTCAAATGTCAACCTAGGACAAATCGCTGGTGCTTTTGGTCTCGGCGCCAATACAAATGCGCCCTTAACCACTCAACCCGTTTTATATTCTGATGCCGCACTCAAAGGCATGGATTGTTTAGGACTTGAGCTCGCAAAAAATAAAATCACTAATGCAGTCAGTCGCACCAAAGGCAATGCAACCGATTTACTCGCTGCTGAAAAAGAAAAACAAGGTCAAACCAAAAGTAATGCAAGTGCAGCAGCAGATATCGCAGCGCTTGTAATCGCTCAACGCGGTGGACGTAACGCTGAATACGCAAAAATGTACCAAAGCATGCAAGGCGACAGTTCTGCGAATAGCAATGCGCTCGATGTAGAAATTAAAAATCTCGAAAATATGAATGCACAATTGTCTGATATTCAGATTTATCAAAAATATAAAAACTGCCTAGGTACTAATCAAGCTAATGTACCAATACCAGTTGTGCCAGCAGCATCAACTGCAACAGTGAAACAAACAGCGGTAGTCACCCAGAAAGCAACACAGACTACTCAGCCAGTTTTTTACTCCGATGCTGCACTAAAAAGCATGGATTGTTTAGGTCTTGACCTAGCCAAAAATAAAATCAGCAATGCTGTGCGGCGCACCAAAGGTAATGCGCATGATGTAGAAGCTAAAAATCTCGAAATTATGAATGATCAACTGTCTGAAATTCAGATTTATCAAAAATATAAAACCTGCCCGAACACTCCAACGGTGAAACAAACAGCAACGGTTGAAGTAAAATCCACTCAAAAAGTTGCGAAAAAGAAAGTCGCGAAGAAGAAAAAGCTTGTTAAGAAACCAACTTAATAAGCTCAAGCTGTAAAAAAGGGTGAAAATTAATTTCACCCTTTTTTATTTCTGATTTTTCTTTCTACACTATTGCCACCAAGGATAAAAATTCGGCATCTCTGATGCACGACCTGTAAAGGCTGTCTCACGCTTCTCCAAGAATGCATTCACACCTTCTTTTCCATCGGCAATACTGGTATAAAACATCGCGAGCGAATCCAGATGATGGGCATCACGCGGATGAGGTGCAGCACTGTTGCGATACATCATTTGGCGCATAAGCGCAGTCGCAATCGGTGACTTTCCTTTAATGATTCGTAATGCCAATGCTTGTGCTTCAGCCAACAATTGATCTGCTGGATATACAGCTTTAACCAACCGTCCAGCAAGTGCCTCTTGTGCACCAAAAATATCAGATGTATATACCCATTCTAGCGCTTGCTGAATGCCGACAATTCTCGGCAAGAACCAACTTGAACACGCTTCGTTCACAATTCCTAATTTACCAAAAACAAAGCCCATTTTTGCCTTTTCTGAGGCCAATCGAATATCCATGGCAAGTGTCATCGTCAAACCAATACCGACTGCTGCACCATTGATGGCACCAATAACAGGTTTTTTACAATCAAAAATAGACAAGGTAACGCGACCACCTGTATCTCGAACAGTATCTTTAATCGCAGGTTCTTCGCCGCGCTCCTGTAAATCCTTTATCGTCGGATTTAATGTTTCATCTAAACCAAAAACATTACCTTCACGCGATAAATCCATTCCTGCACAAAAGGCTCGACCTGCGCCAGTCACAACAATTGCACCAATCGAATCATCGTCACTGGCTTTGATAAAAAAATTCACCAGCTCATTCGCCATCTCAACGGTAAACGAATTCATTTGATCGGGGCGAT
>JACMMY010000202.1 GCA_014378805.1 Moraxellaceae bacterium | reverse complement strand
TACTGCGCAGCGCCTGAAATCTTTGTAAACCTTTTTCAAAGTTTTCTTTATCAACTTTGACCTTACTCATCATATGCTCTACCACATCTTCGTTCTTACCACGTAATCCACGCAACTCTACTAATTGATCATTAATACCTGAAAAACGCGCGTCAAGAATAAGTTGTGAGTTAGCGATTAAATCTTCAATTTCATTTTGAGTATTATCACGAACGATTTCTTTTTTAGAGGGAATAAGCTCATCAGAAAGCGCTTTTTCTAGCTCTAAAATACGACTTTTAAAAAGTAATCCATCATCATTGTTCACTTTTGCAAGCAAACCCTTTTGTGCTGAAATTGGAAATACCTGATTAGTTTCTAAACCAAGTAGTTCAGCACTCGTTTTGATTTGCTTGTTGATTTCATTTTCAATTTCTTTTTCGTTTTTCAGCTCATCCCACAGGCCATCAATTTTATTGAGTACCGCCAAGCGGCCTTTTTGCTTCCAACGCGTACCGCTAATATATTGGCGCCACACATCAATTTCAGATTTAGTCACGCCAGTATCCGCCGCCAAAATAAACAATACCGCATGCGCGTTCGGCAGCATATTAAGCGTTAACTCAGGCTCAGTACCAATAGCATTTAAGCCTGGCGTATCTAAAATCACTAAGCCTTGTTCAAGTAAAGGATGTGGGAAGTTAATCATGGCATAACGCCAGCAAGGAATATCAATACTGCCGTCTTTATTCAAGCTCATGGCATCGTCAGAACTATTCGGATCATACAAGCCATACTTTTCGGCTTCTTCAGCTGTGACACGTTTGGTGCTACTCACCTCTTTGAATGCCGCAATCATGCTCTCGTTGTTATCAACATTAAAAGCAACTGTGTGCCACTCATCAGGGTAGCGCTTATATTCGGTTGTGGTGGCGTCAGACGAACGCGTATCGATTGGCAACATCGAGATAGCCGTTGGCTTTGATGGGTCGTACAATAATTCGGTTGGACACATTGTAGTGCGGCCTGCGCTAGATGGCAGCAGGCGTTGACCGTAATCCGCAAAGAAAATGGCATTAATCAGCTCTGATTTTCCGCGTGAGAATTCTGCAACAAATGCTACGTTTAGCTTGTCTTCTCTTAATCTTTCAAGTAGATTAGTAATGCGTTGATCAATTTGCGCATCATTCAATTCTTGCTCATTCAACCAGCTGCGGTAATCACAAATGCTGTCAACAAGCGCTTTACGCCACTCTGAGTAAGCTGCAAATTGATGTGCTAATTTATTTTCTGCCATGTTTTATCCCCAAAAGCAGTTGCAAATTGACTACTTTTTTAGTAATTGTACTTTAGCACGAAGTAAAAAATAATCAAATAAATCAGTAACATCTTCAGCAATATTTAATCTAGTTTCTGATGAATGGTGACTTTTTAACGACAAACGGCAAAACTTTTAAATAATTTGTTGCAAAAACCGCTATTTCACTGGCTAACTTGCGGCTTCTGCTATCATTTAACTTTATTTAATTATCTACATTTAAATGAGCGGCCTAGACCTAAATACCCCACGACCAATCGATATTCGCTTGCACCAAGCGTCTAAGCTATTGGAAATAAAATTTGATAACAACACCGAATGCATGCTGTCATGCGAGTTTTTGCGTGTACATTCTCCCAGTGCCGAGGTGCGTGGCCACGGCGTTGGGCAAGAGACACTGCAACTTGCTAAAGAGCGGGTGAATATCACTGCAATCGAACCCATCGGGAATTATGCAGTCAAGCTTGTGTTCGATGATGGTCACGACACAGGTCTATATTCATGGGATTATTTGTATTATTGTGGGCAACACTACGAGGCGATGTGGCAAGATTATATCGCCAAGCTTGAAATGGCTGGTCATAAAAGAACAGATTCAATTTAAGGACATGCGATGACTGAAGACAACTTTCAACACAAAACGCATTTTGGTTTTAAAACCGTTGAAGAAACCGAAAAACAGCATAAAGTGGGCGAAGTGTTTCACTCGGTCGCCAGCAAAT
>JACMMY010000201.1 GCA_014378805.1 Moraxellaceae bacterium | reverse complement strand
TGAAGAAGCAACGCCTGAAGAAATATCAACGATAGAGCAGGATCAGCGATTTATGGAAATTGCAATCAAAAGAGCCGCCGCCGCGAGAAGCAAAGTCAAAGAAGATGCGAGACAGGCTTTGCTAGAGCAATTAGAAAAAAAGAAAGCTGAAGGTAAGTTTAGGCTTTAATGGTAGACATGTTCAGAATATTGTACATGTTAAGTCATATACCCTATACTTGTACAACATTCTGAACATGAGCATACAATTATGCGAGTCGTTTCTTATACTGAGGCACGCAATAACCTGAAAAGTGTGTTTGATACGGTGATTGATGATGCCGATGTGACCATCGTGACGCGTCGTGATGGGCAAAATGCCGTGGTCATGGGGCAAGATTACTATAATAGTTTGATTGAAACGCTACACTTGATGTCCTCACCTAGCAATGCTGCACACCTCGCAAAATCCATCGCAGAGTATCGTGCAGCGCAAGCGGCCAGACGTGATTTGGATACTGCCGAGTGAGTCGGGTACTTTCGTTTACGCCGACGGCTTGGGAAGATTATCAATACTGGCAAGGTCAGGACAGAAAGACATTAAAACGGATCAATTTGCTGATCAATGCTTCAATTCGTGATCCTTTTGAAGGAATCGGTAAGCCCGAGCCATTGCTCGGTAATTTGTCGGGCTTTTGGAGTCGGCGGATTGATGATAAACATCGTTTGGTTTATGCGGTGACTGATGCGGATTTCACAGTGTTAGCTTGTCGTGGGCATTATGATTGATGTCTTAATGAGCTATTTCGGTTTTTCCAGAAGCTCCGGTAGGTAAAAGTGAGTGAAATCCCTTTAGAAGAAATTCCCTTCGCAGAAACATTTTTTTTTTTAGAAACTCATTTGAGTCCATATCGTCATGAGTTATGGGCTGGTTTGCCAAAACAATTCAAAAAAGTCGTCAATAATGACAGTAGTGAAGCATATAAAATCAATTTGAAAGTTTTGATTAGTAAAATAAAAAATCACCAAATATCTTGTGAGCAATCTGAATTATTCGACGACATCATAGACCATCCAGAAAAATATAATAAAGATTAGCATTTTGTTAAAAAGCTTAAAGAAATGAAATTATACCCAAATGAAAAGTTTGTTATATGGAATAAACATATTGATACTTTTAATAATTTAGAAAGGAATAATTTTCCAAAAGAAGATGTTGTCGAGATGCATAGTTTTCTGAAAGAAAATTTCTTTGATGATGAGCATAAGGATTTAATTACTTTAGATTTACTATTGCAACGCGACTTTAATATTTTACTTATCATACTTCATCTTGATGCGTTGATTTTTAGAGAAAAATTTAAGAGCATATCCCTTTATAAGTATTTAACGGTTGGAAAAATAAAGGGAAAAAGAAAGTCGCTTGGTCATTTGTTTTGGAATGTAGTCAAAACTATTGCATTTGTTGAATCAAATAAACAGATTAATAAATCTTTAGGTGTACCAGAAAAAATCCCAAAAGATGAAGATTGTTTTTCATTACTGAGTGATGAGCAAGCTGAAAGAATTAAGTATGCAGCAAGACAAGTTAAAGAAGGAGGTAGGATTTTCTACTTAAGTTATATTTATCAGTTGATTGGTTCAAAGAGACTATATGAAAGTTCTAAGGTTTTTAATAGCTTTTCTTTAACTGGTCTATGGATGATTTACATGCATTCAATACTTTTTATCGCTAAATACCATTCATTCCAGAGCGATATTTATTTTGTTAAGTCAGATTTACTATTCAGATTATTTGATAGTAAATATAAGTCAGAAGGCACAGACAGCTGGCCTTCTGACTTGTCGAGATATTAACAATCGTTACTTACTTGGGGTGTTGTTTCCACGACCACCACCTGAAGGATTGCCTGTTGTACTTGGAGCATTGGTTGGTTTTGACATAACATTTTCCTCTGTGAGTTACGTTTTGGAGATGTCATTATTAGTCAGGCACTCTGTATGGTATATGCGAAAAAATTAAAAGTTGTTCGTTTATTGATCTATTGATGATTATTCAAGTTATTTTAGCAATAAAAAACCGCACCATCTTTTGATCAGTGCGGTTTTTTTGATTTTAAAAATCGATGGTCAATGAGCGATTAAGCCGTTACTGATTTCTTCTTCATTTGGTCAAAGAAGTCATCGTTGGTTTTGGTGTCCTTCATGCGATCAAGCAAGAATTCAATCGCTTGCACTTCATCCATCGGATGCAACAACTTACGCAGAATCCAAACTTTACGCAGGGTATCTTCGTCCATCAGACGTTCTTCACGGCGCGTACCCGATTTCTTGATGTTCATGGCAGGGAATACGCGTTTTTCAGCGATACGGCGTTCAAGGGTAATTTCCGAATTGCCTGTTCCTTTGAACTCTTCAAAAATGACTTCATCCATTTTTGAGCCCGTTTCAATCAGCGCAGTACCGATGATGGTCAATGATCCACCTTCTTCAATATTACGTGCCGCTCCGAAGAAACGTTTTGGACGCTCTAACGCATGTGCATCAACACCACCGGTCAATACTTTGCCTGATGATGGAATCACCGTGTTATAAGCGCGCGCGAGACGGGTAATCGAATCGAGCAGAATGACCACATCTTTTTTATGTTCAACAAGGCGCTTTGCTTTTTCAATGACCATTTCAGCGACTTGAACGTGACGTGCGGGTGGCTCATCGAACGTCGATGCGACGACTTCGCCATGCACAGAACGCTGCATTTCAGTGACTTCTTCTGGGCGCTCATCAATCAATAAAACAATCAGATACGCTTCTGGATTGTTACGGGTAATCGACTGTGCAAGGGTTTGCAACAGCATGGTTTTACCCGCTTTTGGCGGTGCGACAATGATGGCGCGCTGACCTTTACCAATCGGCGACATCAAATCGATCACACGACCCGTTAAGTCTTCGGTTGTGCCATTGCCGAGTTCCATGATCATTTGTTTGGTTGGAAACAGAGGCGTCAAGTTCTCGAATAGGATTTTATTCCGCGCACTTTCTGGAGAATCGTAGTTAATCGTATTCACTTTGAGCAGCGCGAAATAACGCTCGCCTTCTTTCGGTGGACGAATCGTGCCGTTAATCGTGTCGCCAGTGCGTAGATTGAAACGACGGATTTGGCTTGGGCTGACGTAAATATCGTCTGGCCCTGCGAGGTAAGAACCTTCAGCAGAGCGGAGGAAGCCGAAGCCGTCGCCGAGAATTTCGAGGACGCCGTCACCGAAAATTTCGTCGCCGTTCATCGCGTGACGTTTGAGCAGGGCAAAAATAATGTCTTGTTTGCGATTTCTCGCCATGTTTTCTAGACCAATTTGTTCAGCGATATGAACGAGTTCGCTGATTGGTTTTTTCTTGAGTTCGGTAAGATTCATAGAGCAGGATTCGTAGACAGAAGTCGGAGGGAAGTGGAGAGAAACAACAGGTATTGCTTAATCGGGTTGGTAAAATAGGATGTTAATTGCATTATTTTTGAAGAGGATGGCATTGAGCATCTGATTTTTGCTGATCTGCTTTTCATGTCGTCAGGTTCAGCGATGTGTGAATACAGTGTGCAGTGCATTGGATGTCTTATTTAAAAGTTAAAAATTAAGTCGCTTAAATTTGAATCAGTTTAATATCGATACAGCATGGGCTCGCAGCAATAGGGAAATTATCTAAGTCTATTTTCTCTAAGGCATTGGTTTTATTGCGACGGCAGATCTTGCTTAAAGATTGAAGTAGCAGTAAAAAGCGAAAAACGTTCAGTCGTCATGCTAAAAAACATTAGGTAAGCAGACGAAATAAATAAAATTTTGAGTTCATGAATCTGAATTGACCGACTGGTCTATTTGATTAAATTAGCGCTAAAAACCACTAAATATGTATAAATCCTTTCATTAAGAGTCACTATAAAACCTTTGATATTGAAATGTCAATGTCAGATGCTGAATTACGTAAAAATAACAATTAATTTTTGCTGTGAGCGGGATTGCTGTTTTTGTGAACTTTTAGCGCGCGGTAAATATACGACGCGCTAAAAAGCATTTCAATGACGCCTTGCTTAGATATGTTGTTCGATGAATGCGACCAGTTGTGAGCGCGGTGCAGCACCGACTTTCTGATCGACTTTTTCGCCATTTTTGAAGATCAATAGCGCAGGAATATTGCGGATGTTGTAGTCTACGGACGTTTGTTCGTTTGCAGTGACGTCGACTTTAACAATTTTGATTTTGCCGTCATATTCAGCAGAGAGTGCTTCGAGTACGGGTGCGATTTGTTTACATGGCGCACACCAGCTTGCCCAGAAGTCAACTAGAACGGGAATGTCCGAATCGAGTACGTCAGCTTTAAAGTTACTGTCGGTGGTGTTGATAATGTCGCTCATAGCATGCTCCTAAATATAGATTTAGCAAAATCCAATGATCTGTGTTTTATAGTGTCATCACAGAAGTGGTTGTATTTGCGGTGATTTGCTGTATTGACGTGCTTTACAGATACTTTGTTTCAAATATTAGTACGGCTGCATAAAAAGGATATGCAGGAGAATGTTACGATTTTCAAGGTTAAAGCACGCGCTGTCAAATGGTCTCTAGTGATCGTGGTGATCGGTTCTGTCGATCATTGGAGATTTAGTAGATAAAAATGACGTTTTTACCTCAATGAATATCTTTCCTATTGATAGAATATGACAATTTAAGGTCTTTCGTTGAGTGATTTTGATGTTGTTTTGAGTGGGTTTTACAGTCTTTTCGCGTTAAACTCCAGCTTTGTCATTAAGAATTCACTGTGGATTTCTGGATGTTGATCAGGTCATGATGTTAAGGTTACAGAACGTTTTGCGAATGAGCGTTTGTAAAACCATCTATGTGACTGCTTTTACTTGATGATTGTAAACTTACATTGTTTTTATTCTTTGTGTTTGGGGTTGGGTACTGATGGCTGATTTTTTTCCTGAAGAAGAACTGTTGGCTGCGATCGATTTGGGGTCAAATAGTTTTCACTTGGCAATCGCGCGTTTAGATCATGGCGAGGTGCGCAAAGTTGCGTCGATGTCGGAAAAAGTGCAATTGGCTGCAGGATTGGATGCCGATAAAATTTTAAGTGATGAAGCGCAGCAACGCGGTTTGGATTGTTTGTCTCGCTTTGTCGGGCGTTTGGGCAGTGTGATGCCGCAGCGCATGCGGATAGTTGCAACCAATGCGTTACGCGAAGCCGCCAACGCACAAGAATTTATTGATAAAGCCCAAAAGATACTCCCAAAATCGATTGAGATTATTGCGGGTCGTGAAGAGGCGCGTCTGATTTATTTAGGGGTGTCACATACGACTGCCGCAGGCGGACGTCGTCTGGTGGTGGACATCGGCGGAGGATCGACGGAGTTTATTATTGGTCAGGATTTTGATCCACTGCAAACCGAATCATTGCAAATGGGCTGTGTTGCCTTTACCCGTAAATTTTTTGCGGATGGTCAAATCAGTGAGCAAGCCTTTGAGCAAGCCAAAAATGCGGCGCGCAAAGAAGTGACTGTGATTGCGGCAATCTATCGTGAAACAGGTTGGGATACGGTGATTGGTTCGAGTGGCACGATTAAAGCGGCGCGACAATTGTTGATGCAACAAGGATTGACCGATGAGCAAGGTCATATTACTTATTCAGCACTGCTCAAGTTATGCGAACAAATACTGAAATGGAAACATACTGACGAGATTGATTTTGAAGGTTTAAAGGAAGACCGTAAAGCAGTCTTACCTGCGGGTTTGGCTATTTTGATGGGTTTGTTTGAAGTGCTTGGTATCGAGCGAATGGGTTATTCAGATGGTGCATTACGTGAAGGCGTGA
>JACMMY010000200.1 GCA_014378805.1 Moraxellaceae bacterium | reverse complement strand
ATGCCGCCATGAATTTTTGGATGTAAGGTTTTGACTCGACCATCCATCATTTCTGGAAAGCCTGTGTGTTCGGAAACTTCTACAACTGGAATATTATTTTCTTTCAGTAGCTTGTATGTGCCGCCTGTAGAAAGGAGTTCGATATTGAGGGCAGATAATTCACGGGCAAATTCGATGATGCCAGTTTTGTCGGAAACAGAAATCAGGGCGCGAGAGACAGTCATGATAGAGTTGAGGCTTAATAAAAAATGATAAGAAATGTTAAGCTCATACAATTGCAATAAATGCAGTGCATGATCAAACGAAAGCTGTGTTAGCAGCGATTTGCATGCTTGTACTGTGTTTGGTTGTTTGTTGTCTATCAAATTAAGAATAAGTTGATAGACAACAAACAACCAAAAGAAACAATAAGGGCTGGAAAACCAGCCCTTAAAGTCGTGCATATTTTACAGCTTACTCACTCATTAAGCCATGTGCTTTGAGTTTTTTGCGTAATGTGCCACGGTTAAGACCCAAAATTTCTGATGCACGAGTTTGGTTGCCACGTGTTTGTTCAAGAACGACTGAAAGTAATGGTTTTTCAATTTCAGCTAATACTAAGTCATAGACTTGTACAGGTTCAGCACCATCAAGTTGTTTGAAATAATGACGAACCGCGCGTTCAACATGAAGGCGCAATGCAACATCAGTAGGATTGTTAATAAAATCAGGTGACTTGATATTCATGGGTAAAAATCCGAAGCAAATCATATTCATACTGCACGATACGAATAACTCGCAGCAGTGGGTGCATAACGCACGTAGAACACTAAAAATTGAAAAAAACCACGCATTGCGCGGGCAGGCATCATACCACCACCGAAGCCATATTGCAGTAGTCTTGATGCTTTTTTATGCAAAAATATTGGTGGAAAATTAGGCTATACATCCGCCTAATTTTTTGTTATGGCTTTTACCCTTTTTTCGTATTTTTTAGCTTCACTGGTTTATTTGACGGGGTCAAGGGCAAACACAGGAATCTCGTCACGTGGAATTTTGAGTACAAATTCAAGTTTAGTCGGATGATTGGGCGCAATTCGACCTTGTGCACTATAGCCAGTCTTTAAGTATTCAGATGGATGAATAACTCGCCCAGATAATACTTTTTTATTTTTGATGACGATAAAGCGTAGGTTGGGATAAGGCTGACTTTCTTCTGCGTTGTTGGTCATCGTCGCGGTGAAAATTGTAGAGTCGAGTGGTGATGGCTTGAAACGTGTGGCTAGAACGTTACTCATTTTAATTTTTTTCAGATCAATCAGTGGCACATCACAACCCAGCATCAAACATGCTTTATGCATGATTGGCTGGTAGCGTGCGTTTCCAGCGAGATGATCAAAGTTAAAGAAAATATATTGTGCAACGAGTAATGCAACCATCAATACCGATGCGACACCCCAACCTAAAATATTAAATAAATCAAGCGAGAAAAAACGCTTTCGTGTGGTGAGGCGGTCAAGAGCTTGGTTGCGTTTTGGAACATTGATTGGCATTGGTAACGATTTTGATTTCTTTTTTGATCGTTGATTAGCGTGAAAGTCATTCATGCTTGGTAACGCACGATTAGTTTTAGCATTAACCCTTGATGCAGGAACGCTGTTTTTATTTAGATAAGTCATCAGGTCTTCATGGTGGGAAGATTCATTCACTGCGGGAGTTGATTCCGGATTTAATTCTGCTGTTGATTCTGGATTTGTATCATCCACTTGATTACTATTTGTTTCTTGATCGATCGGTTGGGCAAGGGGATTGGTGGGTACTGCCGTCTCTGTGAGCCATTCTTCATTAAACTCATGACTTAATTGTGCTGTAGGATCTTCAATGTCAGTTGCTAAATAAGCATCAGGATCTAGTTGTAATAAGTTTCTTTCCTCTGGTTCAGGATGTTCATTGGGTAAAACAGAAAGATCAAATTTTTCTTTTTTTGTTATTTCAAAGTCGATAATAGAGGGTGAAGGTAGTTTTTTTTGATCCAAAAAACTATTCAGGGCATTGTCAAAGCCTCTACTTTTTGTAGAGTCAATTTTATGCAAGTCAACAATATGAGATCGACTGATTGTTTGGGGCGATCCCACAGGTTTTTCAGATTTCTGTTCAGCACTCGATGCTTCTGCTGGATTGCTGGGAAGCAAATAGTCATCAGCCTTAAATACCTGAAAGCACTTTCCGCAACGGGTGTACCCGTCGCGGATGGCAAGTTGTGCATTGCTCACTGCAAAAACACTAGAGCAGTAGGGGCATCGAGTTTTTTGAGTAGTCACGGGTTTTCCCTAATTTTTTTAGTAAGTAAAAAACAATCCAACATGTAATCCTTACATCACCACGGACTTACAAACTTCTTAAATCGGCATATCAAGCATTAATCACTCGATGACCCGATAAACGACACCAATTTCCATCACGATTTGCGCGTTCATCTAAGTTGAACCAAGGTGCATATGCTTCGCGTACACTGTCAACTTGCTCATCAATCAAGCCTGCCAAAGCGATCAGTCCGTTCGGTAAACAATATTCTGCAAACGTCGGAGCCAGTTCAATTAACGGTTTTGCAAGGATATTAGCGACGATAACATCACTTTGTAAGTTTGGAAACTGTTTGTTTAACTCTTCTGGCAAGCCTACCCATATCTGTGACGTAGTTCCATTTTTTTCAGCATTTTGACGCGTTGCTAATAGTGCTTGTGGATCGATGTCCGTGGCATACACTGCTTTAGCACCCAGCAGTAGAGCGGCAACCCCTAAAATACCTGAGCCGCAGCCATAATCGATGACAATTTTGTCTTTGACGTCGGTTTTGCCGAGCCATTGGAGGCACATAAATGTGCTGGCGTGGTTGCCTGTTCCGAAGGCCAGACCTGGGTCGAGCATCAGATTAACCGCAGTTGGATCTGGCGGGGTGAGCCATTCGGGGACAATCCAAAAATTGTCGCCACATTGTATCGGTTCGTAATGATCCATCCAAGAACGTTCCCACACTTGCTCTTCAAGATAGTCGTAAAACGCGCGGACAGTCGGAGCTTGTGCTTGAACAAAAGCAATGATTTGGTCTGGATTCGTGGCTTCAGATTCAGTGTGTGCAAGGTCAATATTTAATGAATCAACGACTTCATTGAAGAGTCCGGTCACAATGACTTTGTCCCAAATGGGCGTTTCACCAGGTAATGGCTCAAGCAGCGGTTGATCGGCCGCATCATCCAAAATGACACTCACGGCACCGACAGATTCGAGCAGTGTTTCAACCAGTTGCACATCGTTTTTTGTCACTTCAAAGCGAATTTGTAGCCAACGCATAATTTTTTCCTAGAAGCCTGCTAAGCAGGCTATTTATTTAATCTATATAAAATGAATAATTAATGTTTCGCCGCAATTTCTGGCAGTGCAGTCACGCGGAATACTAAACATTTGAGATAATCTGACTCAGTCATCGGAATGAGACGTGGATGATCTGCGGCTGGATGCGCTTCATGGACCATTTGCACGTGCTTGTTTTGACGACGTGCCACTTGTTGTACGATGCGGATCAATTCATCACGATCTAAATGCAGTGAACATGATGCAGAAACTAATAGTCCGCCGTCTTTCACGCGCTGAATTGCACCTTCATTCAGCAAGAAATACGCTTGGCGACCTTGTTCAAAGTCACGACGTTTTTGAATGAGCGCAGGCGGGTCGAGGACGACGAGATCATAAGTTGTCGAAGCTGCTTTCTTGAAATATTCAAACGCATCTGATTCAACAAACGTCACTTGAGAAAGTTTATTTAATGCTGCATTCGCAAGAACAGATTCACCTGCTTTTGCTGAGCTGTCTACGCAAGTAACTTCAGTTGCGCCATGCGCTGCGGCTTGAATGCCCCAACCACCGATATAGCTAAACACATCTAATACAGTACGACCTTGCGCGCAGTCATTTAGCCATTTACGGCCATCGCGGTGATCGTAGAACCAACCCGTTTTTTGACCGTCGAGTGGTGCTTTGAACGATACGCCGTTTTCAATGACTTCGAGTTCGGTGACATTGGCATCGGCTGGAACGGTTTCGACATATTCGTCGAGTTGTTCCATTGAACGACCTTTACCATCATTTTTGAAAACGATGATTGCGGTTGCGCCAAAGATTTTTTGCAATGCGGCAACAAGAGCATCTTTTGCTTGTTCGATGGCTTGTGTACCAATTTGGACAACAAATGTTTGCGCAAAACGATCAATCACTAAACCAGATAACAGATCGCCTTCACCGTAAACGAGGCGATAGAAATCTTGTTTGAAAGCAATTTGACGAAGTTCCAAAGCGGTTTGAATGCGTTTTTCAAAGAATGCGGCATCCAGCACGTCACGTGGTTCGGTATCTAAAATACGTGCACAAATGAGCGCTTGGTTATTAAAGCTTGCGGTTGCCAGAAATTGACCGCGATAATCTTCAAGGTGAACCAAAGCGGTTTTAATGTTTTTCAACGGCGTGACATCGGTATCTACTTCGTTTGAATACACCCAAAGATGACCGTCGCGGAGTCGTTGTTGATCGCGTTTTTTGATGCGGAGGCGTGGCGTGGTCATGGCGTAGTTCCTAAGGTATTGCAAAAGGGTCACCGAAATTGGCGGTGACTCAAAAATAGTAAAAGAGATATTAACACTTAAAGCGGTTTGGACGTGCTCAAGATCAAAAGCAAATCCCTCCTAACCTCCCTTTCTAAAAGGGAGGAACTATTCCCTTCTTAGAAAAAGGAGGGTTAGGGTGGATTTGCTTTTGACGTTGCCAAAATCCTTACATCATGGAGAACAATAAATTTAAATCTCACCATCCATCTGTTGCTGACGCATGCGATAGCGTGCTTTTTGGGCTTCACTGGTTTGATCATAACAATGAGGGCAACTGACGCCGCGTTCAAATTTCACGGATTGGAGTTCGTGGCGTTTCAAAGGCCAGCCGCAACCAAAGCACATCGCGCTTTCACCTTCTTCAACGCCGTGACCAACACCCACGCGTCCGTCAAAGACAAAGCATTCGCCTTTCCAAAGACTTTCTTCTTCGGGAATGGTGTTGAGGTAATTGAGGATGCCGCCTTTGAGGTGATAAACCTCTTCAAAGCCTTGTTGTAATAATAAGCTGGTCGATTTTTCACAGCGGATGCCGCCCGTGCAAAACATCGCAATTTTTTTGTTTTTTGCATCGCTTAAGTGTTCATCAACAAACGCTGGAAATTCACGGAAGGTTTCAGTGTTTGGATCAATCGCATTTTTGAATGTGCCTGCTGCATATTCATAACGATTGCGAGTATCAACGACGACGACATCTTCTTGCTGAATAAATTCATGCCATTCTTCTGGGTTCAAGTAGTGCCCAACTTGTGCCAATGGTTCGACGTCTACACCAAGCGTCACAATTTCATGTTTCAGCTTTACTTTCATGCGCTTGAACGGTTTATCTGTGCTGAAAGATTCTTTGTATTCCATGTTGTTGAAGCCCTCAGCGAGCAACACTTGATGCAATTCATCGATCGCCTTGCGATTGCCAGCAACTGTGCCGTTGATGCCTTCGTCTGCAACAATCAACGTACCGCGCAACTCAAGGTGCATGCTAAGTTCTTGCAAGCGATTACGCAAATCAGCTGGGAAGGACACATGAAGGAACTGATATAATGCCGCAATAACCCATTGCTCCTGATTTTCAGTTTGGTCAATGTGGGCTGGGCTTTGCTCGATGGATTGTTGCTGTATGACGACTTCGTTCATGGTGCAAAAGGCTCTTGGTGAAACGCACGAATCTATATTTAAACTGTGATTTAAATAGAGGGTGGGCGTAT
>JACMMY010000199.1 GCA_014378805.1 Moraxellaceae bacterium | reverse complement strand
TTGCCGAAGGGACGATGGCGGATATTATTGCCCATCCCGATTCTTTAACAGGGCAATACTTATCGGGTCGGATGAAAATTGCCGTACCCGAAAAACGCCATCAGCCTGATCCTGAAAAAATGCTCACGCTAACTGGCGCAATTGGGCATAACCTGCAAAACGTCACTCTGAAATTGCCGATTGGTCTAATGACTTGTGTGACGGGCGTTTCAGGCTCAGGTAAATCAACGTTGATTAACCGCACGTTATTACCACTTGCTGCGACGCAGTTAAACGGCGCGACAACATTGACCGCTGAAAAGCATGAATCGATTGATGGTTTGCAATATCTCGATAAAGTCGTCGATATTGATCAAAGCCCGATTGGACGGACGCCGCGCAGTAATCCTGCGACGTATACAGGTTTGTTTACGCCGATTCGTGAATTGCTCGCGCAAACACCAGAATCTAAAGCTCGCGGTTATATGCCGGGTCGCTTCTCGTTTAACGTGAAGGGAGGTCGTTGTGAAGCATGTGAAGGTGATGGCGTACTGAAAGTTGCGATGCACTTCTTGCCTGATATGTATGTGCCGTGCGATGTGTGTCACACCAAACGCTATAATCGCGAAACACTTGAAGTGTCTTATAAGGGCAAAAACATCAGCGACATCTTGGATATGACCGTTGAAGATGCCAATGTGTTCTTCGCAGCGATTCCAACGATTGCACGCAAACTGGAAACGCTGATTCAAGTCGGCTTAGGCTATATCCGTTTGGGTCAGGCTGCAACCACGTTATCAGGTGGTGAAGCGCAACGCGTGAAACTGGCGAAAGAGTTGGCCAAACGCGATACCGGTCAAACGCTCTATGTATTGGATGAGCCGACCACTGGTTTGCATTTCCATGATATTGCTAAGCTGCTCGAAATCTTGCATCACTTGCGCGACAAGGGAAATACCATTGTCGTGATTGAGCATAATCTCGATGTGGTAAAAACAGCGGATTGGATTGTGGATTTAGGCCCTGAAGGCGGTTCTGGTGGCGGCGAAATCGTTGCAGAAGGCACCCCTGAAGAAGTCGCGAAAGTGAAGGCGTCATTTACAGGTCAATTCTTGGGTGCGTTACTTAAGTAATTAATCTAGCTACACGCGTCATTCAGCTTTGCGTTGAATGGCGCAACAAAATAGCTGTATTTTAATCACTGCGCTCTTTGCTAGGATCTAAGCAAGTGCAAACACCATTATTAAGTAGTGAGAACCGTGATGTCAGGATTGACGAGCTATTCTCAAATTGCGAAAAAGGTCGCAAGCTTTAGCGGCAACTCGAAAGTTTTTTTATCCGCGGTTGGTCTCATTGCGGCGTGGATTATGACAGGCCCACTCTTTCACTATAGTGATACGTGGCAATTAGTCATCAATACCTTCACCACGATCATCACATTCCTGATGGTCTTTCTCATTCAAAACACCCAAAATCGCGACACACAAGCCATTCAAACCAAACTCGACGAACTGATTCGTGCGACGCAAGGTGCACATAACTACCTCATTGATTTAGAAGACAGTGCGGAAGATAATTTGAAAAAATGCCACGCCAAATACCAAGCACTTGCCAATCAAGCCAGAGACGAAATCAGTCGCGGTGAAGTGGATACAGGAACACCAGACGCATAAACTTGAAGTGTAAACCCACACCATAGTGGGTTTTTTTAATTGTGATCAATGATTTTAATAACACGCGTCACGGAGAAGACTCATGTTCAACCCAGTAAGCCCAATGTGCTTTCGTCTATTATTGATTCCTGCATGTATTGTTGCAAGTGGTTGTCAGGCAGAACCCACAGTAAATAAGGTTCCTCAAACTCCTCCAATTGCCTATCCAATTGCTGATGCTGGACTGGGCGAAAAACTATATCCAAACGAACCCATATACGCCGATAAAATTGCCGCAGAAATCGAGAAATCCATTCGCAAACAATATACCGCTGGAAATGCAAAACGGGATGCCCATCCAAAAGCTCATGGCTGCGTAAAAGCCGAATTTCATGTCCTCGCAAGCGTACCAAATCAATTGGCAAAGGGCATGTTTGTTCCCGACAAAACCTATCCTGCATGGATTCGCTTTTCCAATGGCGACGCCGATGCTACAAGAGCTGATATCAAAGGCGATGCACGCGGCATGGCGATTAAAATTTTAGATGTCGCAGGAAACAAGCTCTTGGAAGATGAAAATCAAGCATCAACCCAAGATTTTATTATGATTAATCATCCTGTGTTCTTCGCCAATGAACCAAAAAGTTACTTGAAAATCATTACCGATATTAATGGCAATTTGTTGCAAAAAGCCATGATCCCTTTTGCGCTGGGCTTAAAAGGAACCAAGATCGCATTACAAACAACGAGCTCAAAAATTCCAAATCCCATGCAAACGCGCTACTTCTCCATGGTGCCTTATCAACTCGGTACTGGCGCTGATCGATTAGCAGTGAAGTACTCGGCTCGCTCTTGCTCTAATGCCACAGATCCAATTCCAAAAGATCCTGAGCATAACTATTTGCGTTCTGCGTTAAAAAATACCCTTCAAAAAGGCGATGCCTGCATGGAGTTCTTAGTGCAACCGCGAACATCAAATGACATGTCCATCGAAGACTCGATGACCGAATGGCAAGAATCAAAAGCACCGTTCTACAAAGTCGCGACTATTCGTATTCCTAAGCAGGAATTTGATACGCCAGAACAAAACAAGTTTTGTGAGAATCTATCCTTTAGTCCTTGGCATGCATTGGCAGAACATAAGCCGCTTGGTGTGACTAATCGAATGCGTAAAGTGATTTACGATCATATTAGCCGTCTGAGACATGAAATGAATTCGGCCGCTAGACAAGAACCCAAGTAAGATTGATTTGAAAATTGAGTAACGGAAAAGAACACCATGAAGACGCTTGCTTTCATACACCGTAATGACACTCACTTTGCTGTGGGTGACTTTGCTCATGTGCTCTCGGTGTTCTCGCATTACGAACTAGGCAATACCATTTCGCCGTTCCTGCTTTTGGATCATATTGGCCCGGAACAACTTCAACCGATGTCACAGCGCAAAGGCGTCAGTGATCACCCGCATCGTGGTTTTGAGACGGTCACGATTGTTTATAAGGGTGAGATTGAGCACAAGGATTCAAAAGGTAGCGGAGGCATTATTGGTGCGGGTGACGTGCAATGGATGACTGCGGCGGCTGGGATTGTTCATCAAGAAGTCTTCAGCAAGGCTTTTAGAGAGCGTGGCGGCGCCTTTGAAATGATTCAGCTTTGGGTCAACCTACCCGCCCGCGATAAGTTAAGCGCTCCCGGCTATCAAAGTCTGACCAGCGACCAAATCCCCACCATTGAACTGCCGAACGGCATTGGATCAGTTCGGGTCATAGCAGGTCAATTCAACGGACAATCTGGCCCTGCCAAAACGCATACTCGGATCAATATCCTCGATGTCAAAATGCGTTCAGGGCAATCTGCGACATTCAATGCAGAAGCGGGCGATACCGCGCTCGTTTACTTAGTCTCTGGTCGTCTTCAATTCGACAAAACAGAAAAAATGGAAGACGCTGGACTGGCGGTCATGAGCAGTAACGAAAGTGATTTTTCCGTCGAAACCCTTGGAGACAGTCATTTTCTAATCTTGTCCGGAGAACCGATCAATGAACCCATTTTTGGTCGGGGTCCTTTTATCATGAATTCTTATGAAGAAATTTTGCAGGCCTTTGAGGACTCCAAAAACGGTGAATTGGGGTAGTCATTACAAGCAGTCTAGGCTCTGTTGATATTGTTAGTAGATAAGGCAAAAAGATAATTTTGGTAGGGGCAGACCTGAGTATCTGCCCTAAAGAGCGGGCGAACACCTAGGTTCACACCTACAGAAATCTCAAAAAAAACCGCCTATTCAAATAAGCGGTTTTTTCAATTTAAACAATAGGCTAAAAATCTTAACGGCGAATACTTCGAGTGCGAAGTAATTGATGCAGCACAGACACCAACAAATCAATCTCTTCAGTGGTGTTATAAAACGCCAACGAAGCACGAACAGTCGTTTCGACACCAAATCGACGCAAAATCGGTTGTGCACAATGATGACCTGTACGTACCGCAATGCCTTCTTTGTTCAAAGCTTTCCCAACTTCTTCGTTGGAAAAGCTTCTAAAGTAAACGACATCACGCTGGCTTTTTCACGCGCAGTACCAATCAAGCGTAAGCCTGAAACACTACTTAAACCATGTTGACCATATTCAAGCAAATCATGCTCATAGCGGGAAATATTATCTAAACCAAGGTTTTCGACGTATTCAATCGCCGCGCTAAGTCCAACCGCATCAGCAATATTTCCCGTGCCTGCTTCAAACTTGTTTGGTGCAGGCTGGAAAATAATTTGCTCAAAAGTCACGTCTTGAATCCTATTACCGCCGCCCTGCCAAGGTGGCATTTTTTCCAGCAAATCAGCTTTGCCGTAAACAACACCAATAACTGTCGGGCCAAAGATTTTATGTCCAGAAAAGACAAAGAAATCTGCATCGAGCGCTTGTACATCAACCTGCAAATGCGCCACCGATTGCGCGCCATCGACCAGTACTTTCGCACCGACTTGATGGGCTAATGCAATGACTTCAGCAACAGGCGTCACCGTTCCAAGTGCATTAGAAACTTGTGTAATTGACACGATCTTGGTTCGGTCATTGAGTAACTTACGATACTCATCGAGACGAATTTGACCCGTATCATCCACAGGAATCACCCGCAGTTTCGCGCCGACTTGTTTAGCCAACTGATACCAAGGCACGATGTTGGCGTGATGTTCAAGATTGGAGACGATGATTTCATCACCTGCACCAATATTTTGTACACCCCATGTTTTTGCGACCAAGTTAATCGCTTCAGTCGTGACACGGACAAAGATGACTTCGCTCTCAGACTTCGCACCTAAGAAACGGGCAATGGTCTTGCGCGCATGTTCATACGCATCGGTCGCACGCGCCGCCAACTCATGCGCAGCACGGTGAATGTTTGAGTTTTCGTGTTCATAAAAATACGACACGCGCTCAATCACTGACTTCGGCTTATGCGTCGTTGCCGCATTATCAAACCACACTAACGGACGACCATTGACGCGCTCCTGCAAAATCGGGAAATCCCGACGCACAGATTGCACATCAAACGGTTTATGCGCCGCGCTCACAGGCACAATGTTGGTTGGCTTATCTTGTCATGCTGAACCGCTACATGGCACATCAAGGAAATAAAACCCTGAAGAACTCGGTTGTGGTGCAGCACTTGGCGAGGCACGATTTGACGTGCTACCCGCCAATAATGCTTTCAATGAATCCGCACCCGGCACACCAAATGATTGCGCAAAAAGCACTTCATCAGGCACATCGGTCGATGCAGTTTTTGATATTGGTGCAGGCGCGCCGCCTTCATTTAAGAAGTAAAACGGCGAAGCATCCGCATCATTGCCACGACCAAACGCCGAACTTGGCGCAGCGCCAGCCACATTAGACGGCAGACTTGGTGTCAACGATGTGAAATCAGATGTCGCCACAGGTGCAGGAACTTTCGCTGTAGCCGAAGGCACATTTGCACCACCAACTACAGGCAAAGAATTTGCTTTTTGCTCTGGCGAATCAGATGCTGTCGGCAAATGACCCTGTGAAACCACTGGATTCAAGCCCTGACTGGTCGCCACCGCAGGCGTACACCCACCCAAGGCAAGCAAAGGATCAACAGCTTGCGGCGGATGACTTGCGCCAGACGCTTGCAAGAAGTAAAACGGAGAATCACTCCCCGCAGCGCTTGGTGATAGCGAGCCAGCAAGCACTGGCACACTCGGTGTCAATGTTGCGATTTCTGGCGTCACTGGTGAATACGGCACCTGCGGATAATTCGCACCGCCGATTACTGGTAATGAAGCCGTTTTCTTTTCAGGTGAATCCGGCAGATTTGGCACATTATGCGGAATCTCAGGATTCAAAGCCCGACCCGTTGCCAGCGCAGGCGCACGTCCACCTAACGCCAAATAAGGATCGGTAGGTTGAGGCGGACTTGCAGGCACTTCAAAGTTAGGTTTCTCGCCAGGCAACGCTTGAAAAATCGCGCTAGCAATTCGACTTAACGTTGCTTCATCTGGCAAGCCAGCAGCGCGCGGATCAGGGGTTAAACCTGACACGCCGCTCGGCTGATTACTTGTACTTGTCGGAATAGTCATGATATTTGCCAATCTCCACGTCTTCGAGAACCGCTAACGCATCTTCAGTCAGCACCGCCAGCGAGCAATACAACGAAATCAAATATGACGCGATTGCACTTCGGTTAATTCCCATAAAACGTACAGATAAACCCGGCGCTTGTTCGCCAGCCAAACCTGGTTGGAACAGACCGACAACACCTTGACGCTTCTCACCCACACGGATCAGTAGAATTTTGGTTTTGCCATCTTCCACAGGGATTTTGTCCGATGGAATCAATGGCAGACCGCGCCAAGTGATGAACTGCGAACCGAACAAGTTCACTGTCGGTGGTGGAACACCACGGCGGGTACATTCACGACCAAATGCCGTGATTGCAGCAGGATGTGCCAAGAAGAAACCCGGCTTTTCCAGACTTTACCAATTAAATCATCGAGATCATCTGGAGTCGGTGCGCCAGTCAATGTCGAAATGCGTTGTGAATCAGTAACACTTGCCAATAGACCGTATTCTGGATTATTGATCAGTTCGCTTTCTTGACGTTCTTTAATCGTTTCAATCGTTAAACGCAATTGTTCACGAATTTGATCGTGTGGGTTGCTATACAAATCCGAAACACGCGTATGAACATCAAGAACGGTAGACACGCCATTCAAAAAATATTCGCGCGGTGACGTGTCGTAATCCACAAAAGTTTGTGGCAATTGCGACTCATCACGTTGTGTACACGCAATTTTAATATCGTCCGCATTGCTGACGCGGTTAACGCGGTAAATACCCGCTTCAACAGGTATCCTTTGAGAAGAACGCCGTCGCTTTTTTTAAGATGCTACGCTCCATCTCAGCGACAGCAAGTGCTCTTTTTAGCTTTTTTACTTCAGCTTCTAAAGTGGCCGTTTCAAGATTATGGTTGAATGTGCTCGCGACTTTGCCATGACTTGCATGGGTAATCCAATGACTCAACGTCTGGTGAAATATTTTTAAATTGCGACTGACTTCATCAATTAGTGTTGCAAAGTCCATCTTTGCACGGACGGGATCAAGCGAAATAGAGCCATAGAACTGGTTCATCAGCGCTTTAGGCGTTGATGACTGAGTCGGAGCTATAGGCGCAGGATTATAATTCGTACTCGTCGACTCTGCCCCTGACTGCTCCTCACCTGCATAATACGGAGCAATGCTGATCGGTGGCACAGGAGCAGGCTTAGTGCGCTCCTCGTATGCGACCGCCTCTTCACGCTCAATCAACAGAGATGAATCATCCATAGGTGTAATGGATCTATCACCAAAATGGAATCCTAGATATCGGTCACCTTCAACACCCGCTGCGTAAGCAAAGTAGTCTTTAGAGTGTAGTCCCTCAATCACGGTATGGCGGAACACATCATGATTCGCAAGACGAGGCATATATAGGTGGTTCGCACTGCCCTGCCAAACTTTAAGCGCACTGATATGTTTGGTTTCTGCTTTGAAGTACCAATCTGCCAATAATTTGCGTAAATGGATCGGTGACCACTCAAAGATCAACCACTCTTCCTCACGTAGCTTCAGCTCTATATCCTGTATCAGATTTTGTGACGACGTCGATACCTGAACAGTTTTCCACTCCAGCGTAGGCTTGCCATTCACAAAAATTTCGGTTGGTACGATTAGCCACTTAAACGCATCGCGCAGGAGCATATCTAAAGACTTCGTAGCACCGTTTAAATTTTTTTTGGCTTGATTGAGACCAGCAATGTCTTGATTCAGTGCCTGACTATCAATATCCACAATGATTGATCGCCACGCTAAAAATATCCGCGCATGCTCACGCAATCGGCTAACTACATCAAAGTCAGGCGCAAGGAAGATTAAGCGGTTTTGCTTCTGCCTAGGTTGATCACCTCGCATTCGTAATGTTTTTTCAGCAGCGATGTAGGCAGCATTGTTTTTACTATTGCTATACGCATCGACTGTAGGTAGTACAACCAAACGCGGCCCTGAGCCGTAATCATCAGGTATCTCCGCCGAAGGTAAAAATAGATGCACATCAGCAAAACTATGTTTCTTACTTAACAGATCATTGAGTCGTTGCTTGATTAATGGCTGAACCTCATCACGTTCACTTAAATTCGCTTTGCGGCTTTCCAACTCTCGACGCAGATTTGGTCGTGTATCCAGCCAAAAACGATCTTGCTCCGCATAGAGGTAATGCAATTTATCGCGTAATCGCTTAGCATCATTTTGATCTGTCGGTTGTTGATTCACTTTGATGTGTTTAATGCATTCTTGAGCTTGTGCTAAGTCGGCTTTTAATTTCTCATTTTGTATTTGCAATTGGTCTTTTTCTTTTAGCAATTGGTCACGTTGCTTTTGATAATGTTCAGGTGGAGCGTGTCCTACTGTTGGAGTCCCTGTATCATGACTTTGTTGTTGGAATGCTGTCACATATTGGTTTATAACGTCTTGCAAGTTACTGTCATTATTTGCATAAGATTCCAATACCGGTGGCATGTTCAAGTGAATTTTTTTTAGAAAAATAGAAAAGTCCTTTAAATTTAACTTACAACTTAAAAAACCATCTTCACAATCAAAAGTTTTTCCTTTGCCAATATGAGTTTTAATAATTTATACCCTCTCATCTAAGGCAAGTCTATAACTTGATTTTAATGCTATTGCCCATCTTCTCTTAGGGTAATATATCCTTTCAGGTTCAAAATTCAGTGAAAGTAAAATTGCTTCATAAATAGCAACATCATATTGTGCTATCCAATAATTCCATCGAATAAATCTATATCTTCGCTGATAAAATAGGTTCTCTGATTCACTCATCAACAACTCCCATAACATTCCCAATCAAACAAATTTAAGTCAATGCGATTGGGATACGCACGTTCGGGAGATTACCTAGAACTTAACAGGTAATTATAACCATATTTATTAATATAGCTATAACTAGCGGTATGTATTGCGCCCTTATTAGTCGTTATGCTCGCGTTAAATTACGCTACTTCGTCTATTTCATTATCAAATACAGTATTTTCAAAATGCTGTTTGAGAATTTCCTTTTGTTCATCGGTTAGGTTTAGCATTTGGGCTAGGTTGCCTAGCGAGTCTGTGTCTTTTGCAATCAGCGCACCGCCTGCCAATGCGTCGAGATAATTCGCCCATGCTTGCATCATTGTTTTACGTTGATTTAAGTAGATAGCTTTGTTATATGTTCCTTCTACACCGCCAACTTTGTGCGCCAATGCTGCCTCTACATAATCACGCTGAAAACCTTGTTCACGTAACGCAGTGCTTAAAATGTGTCTAAATCCATGTGGTGTTTGTTTGCCGTTGTATCCCATTTCCTTTAGTGCCTTGTTAAAGGTGTTATTAGATATGCATTGACTTGCTTTAAAACGACCACGGAATAAATATGGACTGTCACCGCTGAACATTTTTAACTCCTTCAGCAGTGCCAGAACTTGGGTAGGTAATGGGATAGTATGCTCAATCCTCTTTTTCATCCGATGCGCGGGGATGGTCCATGTTTTCTTATCCAGGTTAAATTCACTCCACACCGCTTTACGCATTTCGCTTGGACGTGTGCCAAGTAATAAAGAAAGCTGTAATCCTATTGATGTCTGTCTACCCTTAAAATCACGGATTGCGTTTAATAAAGCAGGCAACTCCTCAATAGTAACGTGTGCCATATTCACGGATTTATGCTTTTCTAGTTGTTTTTCCAGCCTGACAAGCGGGTTGCGGTCTATTGTTCCTTTGACATCCTCAGCTAATCCGTAAATATCTTGGCATAACTGCTTTACACGACTGCCCATTTCGACAATTGGTTTTCCTGTCAGGGGATGGGGTTTACGCTGTATTTGCTGAAGTAAGTCTAACCATTCTTTTTTGGTGATATGTCTATAGTCACGGTTGCCCATTACTGGAAACACATGATTTCTCAATGCGCCCTCGTTACGTGTTCTAGTTCCATCAGTCCACTTTTTTTGGTTGCAATATTCAATAGCTAGTTGCTGAAAAGTAAAATCCCCACTTTCTAATATTCGCTGTTCTTGTTTGTAGGTTTGAGGATCTATTCCAACGCTGATCAGTTTTCGCCACTCTTGGGCTGTTTCTCTCGCAAGTTTCCCGCCTGTGGTTTTGTATGCGCCAATACCTAACCACGTCCATTTGGCGTTAGGTGCTTTATAGCGTAGCTGCCATGACTTATTCCCATCAGGTTTGACACGAAAATATAAGTTTTCACCGTCACGCTCTCTATACTCCTTGCTCTCCGGTTCGAGATTCTCAAGGGTCGTGTCCGATAATGGGCGTTTCTTGATAGCACTACGTTTCATGGGCTTTGTGTATCCCTAATTATCGATAACTCAAAGGATACACGACAGGATACACGGTGATCAATACTATATAGCTTTAAGATAAGTTATATACAGGCAAGAAAAAAGGCTTAAACCTTTAAGATTCAAGCCTTTAATCCTTATATAACCGTATATTGCGTTATGTAAATTTAACCATTTGGTGGAGATGGCGGGAGTTGAACCCGCGTCCGCCAGCACTACGCTCGTGAGTCTACATGTTTAGTACTTGTCTATTGGTTTTAACCGCAATCGACCCGACAGACAGGGAGATCTTGGCGATTCTCTAGAGTTGACACGTTGTCCCGAGACATTACAACATGCGGTTCTGTGTGCATGCGCTCGCGGCTATCGACCACAGACATTCAATAGCGGCGATTCTCAGCCCTTAGGCTGCGAGTGCGTAGGTTTCGTCGTTTGCGACTATTAAAATGCAAAATTGATTTACGAGAGATAATGCGCTCTCGACATGCATCGAAGAGTTTCACAACCAGCGTCGAAGCCAGAACATCCCCAATGGCGATAGAATAGCAGAAAATCATATTTTTTGTTAGGCTATCATGTAACTATTCATAAACGATACGGTTCTCTATTCTTATCGTTCAGAATAGAGAACTACAAACCATTAAAAGAATCAAAATCGTAGAATTCATACGCTGCGATTGCCATAGATAGACTCAAGGATGATGCGACATGACTTTTTTACTTGCACTCGACCAAGGCACAACGTCGAGCCGAGCAATTGTTTTCAATGAACATGGCAACATCATCGCTTCTGCACAACAAGAAATCACCCTTGCCACACCACATGCGGGTTGGGTTGAGCAAGATGCACTCGAGCTGTGGCAAAACCAAATCGGCGTTGCTCAACAAGCGATCGCAAAAGCAGGTTTACTGTCACAAGACATTGCCGCCATCGGATTGACCAATCAACGTGAAACCACAATCGTCTGGAATCGAAAATCAGGTCAACCCATTGCGCCTGCGATTGTTTGGCAAGATAGACGGACGGCAGATTGGTGTGAACAACTTCGCGCAACAGGTCATGAGCCACTGGTCAAACAAAGAACAGGGCTTCGACTTGATCCATATTTCAGTGCGAGCAAACTAGTTTGGTTACTCGACAACATCCCAAACGCACGTCGAGACGCAGAACGCGGCGAACTTGCCTTTGGTACTGTCGATTCGTGGCTGATTTGGAATCTGACGCATGGCGCGCGTCATGTGATTGATATGAGCAACGCATCGCGTACATTGTTGATGAATATACAGACGCAAAAATGGGATGACGAATTACTCGGATTATTCAACATTCCGAAAGCGATCTTGCCTGAAATCGTGCCGTCTGGCGGTTTGATTGGTGAGACCGCCGATGGTTTATTAGGACGAAAAATCCCCCTGACCGCTGCGTTAGGAGACCAACAAGCGGCGCTGTTTGGACAAGGCTGCTTTACCCAAGGCATGGCCAAAAACACCTACGGTACAGGCTGCTTTATGCTAATGAATACCGGCAATCAAGTTCAAATCAGCGAGAATCAACTGCTCTCGACCCTCGCTTGGCAAACACCGAATAAAGTCACCAATTTTGCACTGGAAGGCAGCGTCTTTATGGCTGGTGCTATTGTGCAATGGCTACGAGATGGACTCGGTATCGTGCAAAACAGTAGTGATGTGGAGCAACTTGCCAGCCTCGTACCTGATTGTGATGGCGTCGTTTTAGTTCCTGCTTTTACAGGACTTGGCGCACCGTATTGGGATAGTGAAGCGCGTGGAATGCTCACGGGTATGACACGCGGCACTAATCGTTCGCATATCGCACGCGCAGCGCTCGAAGCGATTGCGTTCCAAGTCGCCGATGTCCTCGCCGCCATGCAACAAGATGCGCGCGGGCCCCTCACTGAACTTCGCGTTGATGGCGGTGCCAGCGGCAACGATATGTTGATGCAGTTTCAAGCCGATTTATTAGGTGTGCCTGTTTTGCGTCCAGTGGTTAGAGAAACCACCGCATTGGGTGCGGCACTCATGGCTGGATTGGGTGTAGGGATCTTTAGTTCGACTGATGAATTAGCTGGACTTTGGCAGTTGGAACGGCGCTTTGAACCCGCCATGTCACAGGCCGATCGTGAGCAATATTTATCCAGATGGCATCAAGCTGTTGCAAGAGCTCGGGGGGAGTATCATGCAAATTTGTAAAAATGCACTATTTTATGGCAAAGATACGAACTTGTAACAAATAATATTACACATAATTTACAACAACTTATTCTAATATTTTATTTTATCATTGTCATACTATTGACACAATGTTTGACAACGCACCAAAGAGTACATACTATCGAATTGTAACAAATAATGTATTTAAGGGTTGTACCGTTACAACCACTCTTGGAGAAGACAGATGAAAAAAATCTTATTAGCAACTGCAATTGCAGCATTATCTATCAGCGCAGCACAAGCGTACCAAGTTGAATTAAATGGCGGCGCAACTTACGACAGTATCGATATCCCAGGTGGTAGCAGCGAAGTTTTCGGTCTTGGTGCGGGTGGTACTTACTACTTCAACCCAGTCAGTGGCAGATCAGGTCCACTCGCTGAAGCAGCATTTATCCAACGCGCAAGCAACGTCAATGCGTCATACAGCTACTCACAAAACAATGATTTAGACGCAAATCGCAATAATTTCAATGTTGGCGGCGAATTCTATATTCCAAACAGCAATTTTTATGCTGCTGCAAGCATTGGTCGTACCAATGATAAAGTTAAAGGCTTCAAACAAGTTGGCGTAAACGACTACAGCGTTCAAGTCGGTATATTGCCAATCACTAACTTGTTACTGACTGTTGGTGTTGCAGGATTAGATACTAAAAATAACGATAGTACTGATCCAACCATCAGTGCAAAATACCTCACCAAAGTTGGCAACAATGATGTCAACCTTGAAGGAAATGCACGCTTTGGCGACAACAACGATTTCTACGGTATTTCAGGTGATTACTATTTAGATCGCACTTTAAGTGTTGGTGCATCTTTTGATCTGAGTACGTTTAACCATGCTGATGATGACTATGCTTTTGGCGTCAATGCACGTAAATTCATCGAAGAAAACATCAGTGTTCAAGGCGGCGTAACAGTCGGAAAATACGCTAACCGTGATACTTACGGTTTACTTGTAGGCGGCACATACCGCTTCTGATCCCTGCTTTCAATGGATTAACCTAAAAAAAACCGCCTCTGATTTGAGGCGGTTTTTTTGTGATCAACAACTCGTTTCTGCTTCTAAATGCTCTAAGTAATCAAATGCAGCATGATTCGAATCACCACACATTTCATGTGATGGCATCAGCGATGCACACACCTTTGGGCGATGCGGTAATCCGAAAATCTGACATTGGTTTAAGTCATTCAATTGGACGCAGCGCACGCCTGCTGGCTTACCATTCGGCATATCAGGAATCGCACTACTGATACTCGGTGCAATACAACACGCCCCACAACCCGCACGACAAGATACAGTTTTAGCAATATGAAGCGTCAATGTTTTGATGACTTCAATAGACATAAGTGGCAATCGCAGTCGCAATCAATGTGCGTTCATCATTATGTAAATTCATCCGCATGGTGCAGCCTTTACGTCCCAACCGCAGCACTTCGGCCGTCGCAATAAATTGTTTACCGCGTCCTGGCGCAAGATAATCAACACGCATATCGGTGGTCGCTAAGCGCGTCACTTGGCGAATACGATCAGCCAAATCACCCTTGCCACTGCGATAAATCTCCGCCATCGCCACAATTCCGCCAATACTATCCAGCATCGTTGCAGCAACACCGCCATGCAAAATCTCAAAGACCACGTTGCCAATCAAGCTGCTATTCATTTCTATCACGCCTTGGATTTGTCCATCCACGACGCGCATCGTCATCCCACAATGATGAAAAAATGGTGATTTGTTATAGGCATGACATAACTGATTAAAAATAATATCCGTCGGGAACACATCAGCTGACGCCAGCGCAAGATTAATTGAACCCGTCCATTGTTTAGTTTGCTGATTTGAGCTCGACTCATTCGGTTGAGATAAATTTTTTTGATCATTAAGATCGGCTTTAAACGGCGTATCTACATCAGTCATCAATCAATCTTCCTCAATTGCACGAATCAGGTTTAATATAGTCACCTATACTAATGTGAAAAACAGTGTAATAACATGACTCGAACATTTAATCGCGCCGCCTTCCCCGCTACTCGCTTACGTCGTCTGCGTAAACATGACCGTGTTCGTGACATGGTCTGCGAGACCATTCTACTGCCACAACATTTGATCGCGCCCGTTTTTGTCCTACCAGGACACAATCAACGCGAGCCAATTCACAGTATGCCGGGCATTGATCGCATGTCGATTGACTTGTTACTCAAGCACGCCGAAACGTTGCTTGGCTTAGGTGTGAGCAAAATGGCGCTATTTCCAGTCACGCCACAGGCCGATAAAAGTGCAGGTGCAGAAGCTGCTTGGCGTGAAGACGGACTGGCGCAAACGGCGATTCGTACACTCAAGAAAGAATTACCCGACATGGTGCTGATTAGTGATGGTGCGCTTGACCCTTACACGTTAAGTGGTCAAGACGGTCTCACCGATGCAGACGGCTATGTGATGAATGACGCTACCGTTGAAGCACTGGTGAAACAAACCTTAAGCCATGCCGCCGCTGGAGTCGATATCATTGCGCCGAGCGATATGATGGATGGTCGCGTTGGTGCGATTCGTACGGCATTAGAAAGTCATGG
>JACMMY010000198.1 GCA_014378805.1 Moraxellaceae bacterium | reverse complement strand
GCCAATGATTAACACCAACGCATATAGCACCACACGAAACGGCATCGACAGCCAAGCAAAAATGACGAATAAAAACGTCGCCGACAACCCGCCAATCAAACCGACTAATAACTCAACTTCGATAAAGCGCTGGAGTACATCTTCATCTTTGATGTATTTCGACAAGTGCGAACCGATACCCATCGCAAACAAATAGGTGCCAATAATCGTCGAGAATTGAAGAATCGAATCACCCAACAAATAACTGGCAAGCGCGCCTGTAATTAGCTCATACGCCAGACCACACGATGCAACCACAAACACGGAAATAATCAGTGCGCGGTCTATCGCTAGATGTTGTTTGGATAAAGTAGGTTCACTTGGAATCATTGCAAAAACAGATCGATATAAAGTAGGCAAAAGAATATCAGGTTCATCGTACCGCTGGCTCAATTCGGAGCGGAATATTTTCAGTGAAAACTGAACTTTGCACCTAAATTGGCAAAAAAGACGATTTTCACTTCAATATTGGCAACAACGATCATTGTTGCCAACTACGGCATCCGATTAACTAGCGAACACACTAATCAACACTGTGAAGACCTTCGTCACGCAGATTTGAACACCATTTGAATTTATTGTTTTTCACGAAAAGCGTCTCAACCGCTTAAGCTTAGGAAGCTCTTTAATGTCTACTCTCGCTCGCCCTATCGATCCAATGCTGCCACGTAAACTCTTCAACTCAGATCATGAAGCCTTCCGTACAACAGCACGTCGTTTTTTTGAACAAGAAGTCATTCCGAACACTGAACGTTATGAACAACAACAGCATGTTGATCGTGATTTATGGAACAAAGCGGGTGAACTTGGTCTGCTCTGCGCGACCATGCCAGAAGAATTTGGTGGTTCAGGCGTAGACCGTCTATACAGTGTCATCTTGATTGAAGAACAAGGTTACGCCATGGATTCAAGCAGCGGTATGTCACTTCACTCTGACATCGTTGCAAACTACATCAACAACTTCGGTAATCAAGAACAAAAAATGGCATGGTTGCCCAAAATGGCAACGGGTGAAGTCGTTGGTGCGATTGCAATGACTGAACCTGGTACAGGGTCAGACTTACAAGGCGTTCGCACGACAGCCGTTTTGGATGGTGATGACTATGTCGTCAATGGTTCAAAAATCTTTATTACCAATGGCTATCTCTGTGATCTCGCTGTTGTTGTTGTTAAAACAGGAAGCACGGATAAGGGTTCAAGCAATTTATCTTTACTGCTTATGGACGCAAAAGCACCAGGCTTTACCAAAGGAAAACCACTGAATAAAGTGGGTATGAAAGGTCAAGATACCTGCGAATTATTCTTTGATAATGTCCGTGTGCCTAAAGCAAATCTTCTCGGCATGGAAGGTATGGGCTTCATCATGCTCATGAAAGAATTAGCATGGGAACGTCTGATGGTAGCGATCATCTGTCAAGCAGGCACTGAAGCCGCTTTTGCACAAACAGTTAAATATGTGAAAGAACGCAAAGCATTTGGTAAAACAATTTCATCATTCCAAAATACACGTTTCAAACTTGCAGAAATGCGCAGTGAAATCGATATGGGTCGTGCATACGTTGATCGCTGTACGGAAATGCAATTGACCGAAAACCTCTCAATCGAAGCGGCGGCGGCTGCAAAATACAAATTGAGCGATATGTTCAGCAAAGTGGTTGATGAATGCGTACAGTTACATGGCGGTTACGGCTATATGCTGGAATACCCAATTGCGCGCGCCTACATCGACAACCGCGCAAATCGCATCTATGCAGGAACCAATGAAATCATGAAAGAACTGATTTCTCGTTCACTCTAATAGGTTAGTTGATTGAAGAAGCCCGCTGATAGTTAGCGGGTCTTTTTATTAAGCAGCTACTTTTTCTTTTCGTATTGATCGAGAAAATCCTCAATACCACTCCACCAAGTTTTTCTGGTTTGTACGATATGAATTAGACTTGTTAGACTCATTAACACAATTACAGGAATGGACAAATAAAACGCAATAACAAAAAACCAGTTAAAAGCTGAATTTACCAAAGCATTTAAAAAATCACCATCAGCAATGAGTAATTTTATGAAATATGGGATCACTGCTGATAAGGGAGCAATAACTATTACAATATAAAACAGAATCATCGATTTTGGAGTTATTTTTGGAATTAAAGCAGCAGGAACAAGACTCCAAAACAAAATCCATGGAGGCATCAAATAGCTAGGCAATGCTTTCATCCAGACGGGCAGATATTGACAACCCTTATTAAAAAGTAATATGTCGGTAAATATAACAATAACTGTGCTTAATAAAATTAGACTAATAATAAAACCAATGTACTGTCTAGATATGAACTTCCTTAAAATTTTTTATTCTCAATGATTGATAAGCTAATTTTTAAAGTCATAGAAAACTAATTAATCTTAACATCTTACAACAATCCGAAAACAGCTCAGTACAAATACTTTCTTATCTCTTGTTGCATATCGTAAATAAACGATATATATTTCGTCGTATCGCAATATAACGTTATACAAACCATGACGACAATAGCAATCGACCTCGATGAAATTATTAAAGCCCTCGCCCATCCAACGCGCCGAGAAATGTTAGCTTGCTTAAAGAACCCTGAAGAACATTTCAAAACCCAAGAACATCCTTTTGAGTTTGGTGTGTGCGCGGGTAAATTTACCCAATGCGGTTTATCACAATCAACTGTTTCCGCTCATTTAGCAGTCTTGCAACGCGCTAAATTAGTCAGTTGTAAAAAAGTCGGACAGTGGAACTTCTTCAAACGAAACGAAAAAGTCATTACAGAATTTCTCAAACAAATGAGTCAAGAGCTTTAATTCCCTCCTCAATTTTCAACACGTTAGACGCTTCGATTTTACCCACAGGAATAATTGATATGACAACCCTTTTCGATCCAATCACCATTGGCGACCTTGAACATCCGAATCGCATTATCATGGCACCGTTGACACGCGCTCG
>JACMMY010000197.1 GCA_014378805.1 Moraxellaceae bacterium | reverse complement strand
TCACGTGATTCAAGTTCTGCTCCACGCAGCACTGGCTTCAGCCGTGACGGCGCTGCACCACGTGGCGATTTTAATCGTGACTCAGCACCGCGTAGCGATGCAGGTCGTGGCTTTAGCCGTGATGGCGGTCGTGACAACAACCGTGATGGCGGCGCTCCACGTCCATTCAGCAGCCCACGCGCTGGTGGCAATGAGCGTAGCTTCAATTCAGAAGTTGGCGGTCGTGATGCGGGTCGTGACAACAACCGTGTAGTCGGCGAACGCAACTTCAATCGTGAAGGCGCAGCGAACACTGCACCAGCACGTCCACGTCGCGAATTCCAAGCTGGTAGCCGTGATGATCGTTTTGAACGTCAAGAACGCAGCTTTGGTCGCGATGCAGCGCCACGCAGTGACTTCCGTAAAAAACGCGAAGACTAATATTATTAATGTCTGGCAGTTATCACTAACTGCACATTAAGTATTTAAAAAAGCCGAATGTTGAAAACATTCGGCTTTTTTATTTATTACTTATTTAATTTTGATGAATCAGGTATGTTTTTTAATCAAAGAAATTGTGTTATGGTCAAGCTATAGTGAAAAGCAAAAATCAGAAAAAGGAATTTCATCATGCATTATTTATTTGTATTCCTCGTTGCACTCAACGCAAGTTATTTTGGCTATCAAGTGCTCAAAGAAACAGAGCCATCTGCATTACAACCACTTGCCAATGTCACACAGAAAGATTTTCCTGTGACCTTACGCCTCGTATCCCAACAAACAATTCTTGAACAACTTTCAAATATGACCGCAAAATTAAGTGCTGAGAAAGTGACCGCATCATGAGAGAACTTCTATCACGCTTATCAAGCCAAAAGTCATCGCTAAATGACTGATTTCAGATAAAACCTATAGAAAAAAAGAAGTTTTTAAACTAAAAAAATGATTTATTAGGATCTAAGAGATCATAGAATTGCGTTTTGATTAAAATTTATCAACAATGTATGGTCGTTATGAATATTATCCATACAAAGTACGTACATATCACTATTATAGAATACTCTTAAAATCAGCATATTTCGTGCTACATTAGACATTATGGATTTTATCACGTTGGTTTTTGCTGCATGACGACTCTTTCTGAACAACAATCGTCGATTGACAACGCTCCGCTAACTAGCACTACACCTCACTTGGTTGAAGCGCGCGACCTCTCATTCAGTTGGGGTTCGCGAGTCATTTATGATCGCCTTAATTTAGTGATACGTCGCGGACAAATCACAGGGATTATGGGACCTTCTGGCACTGGTAAAACCACCTTGTTAAAACTCATCGGCGGTCAACTCACCCCTCATTCTGGACAACTGTTATTGAATGAGATCAATGTTGCTAGCATGAATCGCAAACAACTGTTTGATGCACGTGCACGTATGGGTATGCTCTTTCAAAGCGGCGCATTATTCACTGATATGACCGTATATGAAAATGTCGCTTTTCCACTTCGCGCACATACCAATCTTGATGAGAACCTCATTCGTGAACTGGTCGGACTCAAGTTAGAAGCCGTAGGATTACGTGGCTCAGAAGAACTGATGCCTGCAGAACTCTCTGGGGGTATGAATCGACGTGTTGCATTAGCACGAGCCATTGCGCTCGATCCTGAACTGATTATGTACGACGAACCTTTCGCTGGTCAGGATCCAATCGTGATGGGAGTTCTAGCCCGTCTTATTCGTTCATTGCGTGACGCACTCGGCTTGACCACCATTATTGTTTCACATGATGTGGATGAAACGTTGTCGATTTCTGATTACGTGTATGTGGTCGCAGACGGCAAGGTCATGGGTGAAGGGACGCCGGAACAGTTACGTGTATCTTCTTCAGAATTCGTTCAGCAATTTTTACAAGGTCAAGCAGATGGCCCTGTCAAATTTCAATATAGCCAAACCCCTTATTTGATCTCAAATGAAAATACTAAAAAAGGAACAATCAATAATGGCTAGGTCTATGCAAAAGCCACACCGCCTATTCTTGAGAGTTGATCAGTCATGATAAACGCAATACAACGACTCGGTCGAGGCGTTATTGATCGTACAACAGGTATTGGCGCAGCGGGTATCATGCTGGTTCGCTCAGCATTTGCGATACCGAGTTGGTCTGGATTTGGGCTCTTCCTTGAGCAAATGTATCGCGTTGGCGTATTATCGCTGCTGATTATTTTAGTATCAGGTTTCTTTATTGGCTTAGTGCTCGGTTTGCAAGGTTTTACGATTTTATCTAAATATGGTAGCTCACAAGTACTGGGTACGATGGTTGCGCTGACATTGGTTCGCGAACTGGGTCCTGTTATCGCAGCACTCTTATTTGCGGGTCGTGCTGGATCTGCGTTAACGGCCGAAATTGGGTTAATGAAAACCACGGAACAGCTTGCCAGTATGGAAATGATCGGTGTTGATCCACTCCATCGAATTATCGCACCACGACTGTGGGCTGGAATAATTAGCTTACCCATGCTGGCTTTGATTTTTTCTGCAGTTGGTATTTTGGGCGGTAAAATGGTTGGGGTGGATTGGTTAGGTGTCGATGAAGGGTCTTTTTGGAGCAGTATGCAAAACAACGTCAGTTTTATGGATGACGTAGTCAACGGCGTCATTAAAAGTCTCGTGTTTGGTGTCGTCTGTACATGGATTGCTGTGTATCAAGGTTATGCAACAAAGCCAACATCGGAAGGGATTTCTACAGCCACCACAAATACTGTGGTGTATTCATCATTATGTGTCTTGGGTCTTGATTTTATTCTGACTGCGGTCATGTTCGGAGGTTTGTCATGAGAACTCGTAGTGCAGAGTTTAGTGTGGGTGTTTTTACAATTTTAACCATTATCGCATTATTTTTTCTTGCGTTACGGGTCAGTGGACTTCTGAATGAAGTGCATAAAGATGGTTATACGATAACTGCACACTTTCAGAACATTGGTGGACTCACACCTCGTGCTAAAGTCACACTCAGTGGTGTTGTGATTGGACGTGTGACGGATATTAGTCTTGACCAAAAACGCCTCGATGCAGTTGTGACAATGCAAATCAACAATGGTATGAAGCAAATTAGCACCGATTCAACGGCTAGCATTCTCACTGAAGGCTTGATTGGTGGACAATATATCGGCATCTCTGTCGGCGCAGATGATGAAGTTCTGAAAAACGGAAGCGAAATTGAACAAACGCAAAGTGCATTGGTGCTTGAAGATCTGATCAGTAAGTTTTTATTCAGTAAAGCAACCGAACCAACACCTGGATCTGCAACACCAACGACAAGCGCTGCGCCAGTGCCAGCAGCCACTGCTGCATTTTAGTTCAACCTAATACCTGTGCATCAACGGGCTCATATTGAGCCCCGTTAATGAATACACCCCTATTTATTTAGTTTTGATGTTCGGAGATTTTATTTATGAAACGTATTTTATTTTCTACAGCGGCAGCAGTTTTACTGTCTAGTGTTTTTTCAATGTCATCTGCATTTGCTGCGGCTGAACCAGCACCAGTCTTTGTGAAAAGAATTTCAGATGCGTTGATTTCGCGCTTAGTCAAAGACCGCGGAAGCTACAAGAAAAATCCCGCAGTACTCAACCAAATTGTACAAGACAATATCGAACCCTATGTCGATTTTGATGGCTTTGCTCGTGGCGTTATGGGACCTTATTATCGTCAAGCAACAGTTCAACAACGTACGTCATTCGCGCAAACATTTAGACAAAGTTTGATTAGAACCTATGCTAAAGGTCTTGCTGCCTATGACAATGAGAGTTATACCATCCGCCCATTTATTGAAGGTAAAGATCCAAGCAAAGCAGTTGTCAATATGGATTTCAAAACTGACACAGGTACTATAGTTCCTGTTGCTTATCAATTAATACAAAGCGGCGACTCGTGGAAAGTACGTAACTTGCAACTCAATGGGATTGATATTGGTTTAACATTCCGTAACCAGTTTGCGACCGCGGTACAGACCAACAAAAACAGTCTTGATCTTGCGATTAAGAATTTTATTCCTTCTGCAAGCACATCGGGTCAGTGAGCGTTCAATATTGAACAGATTAGCAAAAAAAAACCTCAAAAGTCATGAAAGTGACAGTACGCCTGCGAACTTAAAACTCGCAGGAGACACCCTTTCAATCATTGGTTCAGTTCATTTCGATAATGCCAATACAACGTATCGAGAAGGTAATAAGATTATCAGCAGTATCACTGCCCCCGTCATAAACATTGACCTATCTCAACTCAGCCAAAGCCACACTGTACTTTTAGCTGTTATTATTCAATGGATTAGGAACTTATCTGCGAAGCAGCGTATTCATTTAGAAAACGTCCCTACAAAAATGAAAGCCATCATTGAAGCCTCTCGATTAGAGGAAATTTTATAATCGAGATTGGCTAAAATGTCGTTCATTAATACCGATTATAAAAGCTAACGAGTAGAGACTCGCTGTATTTAGTCATGATTGATTAATCATCAAAAATGAGCGAACTACAGCCAACCTTTACGACGGAAGTACCACATGGGTACAACGAATGAAATGATCATCACCACAACAACCAAACTAAAACCTATCGGACTATGTAAATAGGGTAAACCATCAACGTTCATACCATAGAATCCCGTCACCAACATTGGCGGAGCAACCATGGTTGAAACAACATTGAATCGTTTAATGATATCGTTCTGTTCAGTATTAATAAAACCTGAAGTGGTATCTAACAAGAAACGTACTTTTTGGAATAAGAACGCATTGTGTTCGACCAATGATCGAACATCCTCGTTTAACTCGCGCACGTCCGTATCATATTTATGACTGCCTAACGCGCGCGGACGACTCAAGAAGTTCAATACACGACGCAAATCAATTAAGCAGAGCTGCGCTTTACCCAGGACGTCATCTTGTTGAGCCAATCGCGTAACCATATCATCCAAATCTAAATGATATTCACGGTGATGATTGTTCAGTACTTCTGTTGTGCCTTGCTCTAAGCCTTTATGGACATCTTCCAAAATATCGGCCAACTCATCCAGCTTGGCTTCAAGTAGTCCTAAAAGAATCCACACGGGGTCTTGATAGCTCAACTCATAATCGTTGCGATGTGCGCGGGCACGAAATGCGCGAAACGACAATAATTTTTGCCCACGGACGGTTATCAAACGGTCTTTCTGCAGAATGAACGCAACGGTATGCGCGGATGCCAAGATATTACTGGTCAGTTCGCCTTCCCCATCTGCCGTGGAGTTTCTATTCTTACTGAGAAAATAAGTACTAATATGTAAAACGCCATCATCATCACGGTAATAACGCGACGATGCAGAGATGTCTTCAAGTGATTTTAAAGTTGGAATATTTTGCTGATACGCCTCTGTCACCCACTGCTGTTCTTCTTGCGTTGGGGCAATCAGGTCGACCCAGACCAAATCAGGGGCGAGATCAAATCCACCGCGCAAAGTGACTTCTCGTAAGCTGCCTTGCTCTGTGGCTTGAAAGGCTTCCAGCATAGCGTCTCCTCCCGCGTTCTGCGGAGTTGATAACTTCTAAAAACGACGCTTAATCGACTTGGCTATTCTAATGAATACACCTACAAAGTGCAGTAGGAGAAAAATGTTTTTTCATACAAATTGCAGTACAATTCGCCATTAAATTCCGCTATTTGTTTGAATCGTGCTGATGTTGACTGGCAACCACAATACCCGTGAGCTCTTCTACGCCTTTGGCACGTAAAAATGCCGCCAAACTCAGCAGCGTCCCCCCTGTTGTTAACACATCATCAATCAATGCAATTCGGCGTGGTAAGACTTTTTTATCACTCGGCTCAAATGAAAAAGCATTATCTAAATTCTGCAAACGTTCACCACGACCCAAGCCTTTTTGCCTTAAGCCATCACGTCGGTTCACACCTGTCAGTAGCGGAATATTCCAATAATACGCCATTTTTTTTGCAAGTTCATGACTTTGATTGAAACCTCGTTCGCGCAAACGCGATGGTGAAAGGGGTACGGCAAGCAGTGCATCGACCTCTGGACGCTGTAACTGCATCAAACCGTATTGAAACACGGGAACTAACTCTAAACGTGCTTGATATTTATATAAATGAATCAGGCGATCAATCGGCCATTGATAGGCAAATGCGATTTGAATCGACAAATCCTGCACGGCTAATGTCTCTCCACGCCAAGCTAGATCCGCACGGCAGCCGTCACAAAGCGGATAAGGATCTTGCGCTTCATACATTTGACAGAGTACACAACGAGGACGAAGAACCCGTTTCAACGCTAAACCTATCGATTTGAAAATCACCGCTTACACTCGCGCATAACGTGGTGCGGAGGGTAACCAACGCGTCATTAGTTTTTCACTTTCTATCGGATGATGTTTCAACATCTTCGCAGCAATTTTCTGAGCTTCTGGTAACAAATGCTGATCTCGTTGTAATTGAACTAAACGAAAACCTAAAAGCCCTGTCTGACGCGTTCCCAAAATTTCACCCGGTCCACGCAGCTCAAGATCCTTTTCAGCAATCACAAATCCATCGGTACTATTTCGCAGCGTCGACAAGCGCTCAACCCCATTTTCGGACAACGGTGACTTATACATCAGTACACAGAAACTGGCTGTACTCCCTCGCCCAACACGTCCACGGAGCTGATGTAATTGTGACAAACCAAGCCGCTCAGCATTCTCAATAATCATTAACGAGGCATTAGGTACATCCACACCGACTTCAATCACTGTAGTCGCAATCAACAGATGTAATTCATTTTTTTTAAATGCCTGCATGACCTGTTGCTTTTCATCGGACTTCATTCGCCCATGCACCAAACCAATTTTAAGATGCGGCAAGCGCGTCGATAGCTCTTCATATGTCGCTTCAGCAGCCTTGGCGTCCAGCGTCTCGGACTCTTCAACTAATGTACACACCCAATAAGCTTGCTTACCCTGTCCACAATTCGCCGAGATTCGGGCAATCACCTCCTCCCTACGCTCAAAAGGGACGGCGACTGTCGTAATTGAAGTTCTTCCAGGCGGCAACTCATCAATCACAGATGTATCTAAATCACCATAGACACTCATCGTCAACGTACGAGGAATCGGCGTTGCGGTCATGACCAATTGATGCGGACTCATGCCTGCTGCGCCTTTCTCACGCAAAGCCAGCCGCTGATCCACACCAAATCGATGCTGCTCATCAATAATCACCAACCCCAATTTATAAAACTGCACACTGTCTTGAAATAATGCGTGCGTACCAATTACTAACTGTGCTGCACCCGTAGCCACATCCGCTTCGGCAATCAATCGCGCTTTACCCTTTTGTTTGCCAGCCAACCAAGCAATTTGAATACCCAGCGGCTCAAACCAATGGCTAAAATTAATAAAATGCTGTTCCGCTAAAATCTCAGTGGGCGCCACCAACGCAACCTGCCAACCTGCCTCTAATAGATGACAAGCTGCCAGCGCAGCGACCAACGTTTTTCCTGAACCAACATCGCCTTGCACAAGACGCAACATCGGTTTGCTTTGCTGTAAATCCTGACGGATTTCATCGCTCACTCGTATTTGCGCCCGTGTTGGCTTGAATGGCAACTGAGCAAGGAGTTGAGGCGCAAGGATCTGACTTTGCGCGACCCCAGGTGCAGGTTTAATCTGCATATAATATCGGCGGCTTAACAAACTCGCCTGATGCGCAACTAACTCCTCAAAAATCAACCGAATTTGCGCTGGATGGCGATATGACATCAACGCTTCTGTATCTGCAACATTTGCAGGCTGGTGTACTTCGCGCAGTGCTTGGCGCAAACTATAACCGTTATGAGGAATAACACTGACTGGCAGTAGCTCAGTTAATTCAACTTGAGACTTATTGATTACCTGATCCACCAAACTACGAAGTTTAGTTTGGCTTAAGCCTTCAGTCGTCGGATAAATTGCGGTCAATCGTGACGGTGGTAACGGCGCTCCCACACTCACCACTTGAATATCGGGATGCGAGATCTCTAGACCGCGTGCACCCATACGCACCTCACCAAACGCGCGTAACAACCGTCCGACCTGCATCTTTTCTTTTAAGCCCGGGTACACTTGAAAAAAGCGCAAGGTCATTCGGCGCTCGCCATCACTGATCTGCACCAACAACGAAGTACGACTACCCCTTGCCGCGGATAGTGGCTCAACCGATTGCACAACGCCCTCAATTAAAGCACTCTGGCCGACTTTAAGTTCGCTCATTGCAACAATACGACTACGATCTTCATATCCCCGCGGCAAATGAAATAATAAATCACTGACGTCATGAATACTCAATCGCGCCAATAATTGCGCAACTTGATCGCCCACACCACTCAAGGTTTGTACAGAAATACTCATAGCAATAGTATAGCGTGGTCAGTCTCGATCACGTTGGACGCAATCAAAAGAGATTCTTAGTTTAATTACTCATTAAATACTTTTTTTTATAGAAAAAGGAAGTAAGCACTTCCTTTTTCTTTTAAT
>JACMMY010000196.1 GCA_014378805.1 Moraxellaceae bacterium | reverse complement strand
GTGTGGGGCGTGGTGACATGGAATTTGAAGGATTTACGCCGGGGTAGGAGAAAGCGTTCATGTCTCGTGCAATAGCCCTTGTAGACGTGAACAATTGCTATGTGAGTTGTGAGCGTGTATTTAACCCTAAGCTCATCGGAAAGCCTGTCGTCGTCCTATCGAACAATGATGGCTGTGCTGTTGCGCGTAGTGCGGAGGTGAAGGCGTTAGGGATCAAAATGGGTGTTCCCTGGTTTCAAATCAAAGACCTTGCTAAGCAACACGGTATCATCGCTCTCAGCTCGAATTACACCTTATACGCTGAAATGAGTAATCGCTTCATGTCCATACTGGGAGATTACGTCACCCCTGATGAGCGAGAGATTTACTCGATTGATGAGTGCTTTCTTGATCTGACCACGTATCAACGATTATTTGACCTGACTTCCTATACACAAGACATGCGCCAACGAATCAACAAGTGGATAGGGCTGCCAGTGTCTGTGGGTATCGGGACAACCAAAACACAAGCCAAATTGATGAATCATTGGGCGAAGAAATTTCCTCAATTTAATGGGGTGTGTAATATCCTTGAAATGGACGCGCCGACGATACACCGTAGAATGCAGAAAACGCCGGTAAATGAAGTGTGGGGCATTGGTCGGCAACAAACTAAGGCATTAGCGGCTATGGGTATCGTGACCGTTGCTGACCTAACCGCTTCTGACCCACATGTTATGCAAAAGCGGTTTAGTGTGGTCATGGGACGCACCATCCAAGAGCTACAAGGCATCGTGTGCTATGAGCTTGAACCGTTGCAACCCACGCGTAAACAAATTGTATCATCGCGTTCGTTTGGTGAACTGATAACGACGATAGAGCCACTTAGACAGGCGATCTGCCATTATGTCCGCAATGCAGTCACAAAGCTGCGTGCTGATGGTTCTGTGTGTAGTTTGATATCGGTATATATTCGAACTAATCATTTTCGTGAACAAGACCCACAATACTACAAGAGCGTGAGTATTAGGTTGCACACGCCCACGGATGATCTCTTACTACTCAATGCATTAGCGACACAAGCATTACAGGAAATATTTAAGGCAGGGTTCAACTATAAAAAGGCTGGGGTGATGTTGTCTGACCTCAAACCTGCCAATCAGGTCACCCAAGATCTCTTTGGTAACGCTGTAACCGATGAGAAACGAGAGCGGCTGATTCATGCAATTGAGGCGGTTGTAGAGCGGTTTGGAAAATCACATATCAACTTAGGCACTGTAAAGAAAGTGATACCTGACTGGGAAATGAAGACGGCGAATCGCTCACCCAATTACCTTACGTCTTGGGAAGATTTGCCCTTGGTGACGTGAGCAGTTTTTATTTTGCCATCAAAAAACATATGATTATGGTGCTTAAGTGATTGAGTTTTGATGGTTGTCTCTCTTAAAAAGGTGAGTGTCGACGACCGTCTGAATTGATATCAGATGTCTTGAAGGCGGCTTATTATTTATTATGATTATGAGGTATTAAAAAAACCCTGAGTTGAATAAACCCAAGGCTTTCTACTATCAAAAAGAAAAGTGATGGATAGATTTTTATTTCAATTCAATTTCTCGGTAATCTATTCGTTGATTTTTCTTTAGGTGAGGAAATAAGTCGTAGATGAAGTAAATAATTAATCCCAACATGACCACACCAATGCCAAACATCATCACGCCACTGATCACTTCATGGTTGAGCCACGCCCCTAAGATCAATGCCAGCACAGGCGTAATGACCGTCGCTAATGATAACGTTGCGGGCTTCATTCTATTAATTAAGTAGAAATAGCAAAGCATCGCGATCACCGAGGCGAAAATTGCGCTATACGCCAGTGCAAAGAGGGTTTCTCCACTCGGTAAATGCTGCGGTCTAACCGCCCAATAGAATGGGAGTAAGATGATTAATCCGACCATTGAAAACATTAATGAACCAGTCGTTTGTGCGAGAGGGTGTAAATTTGCTTTTTCATAACGTAACCAATAAATCGATGCAACATAAGCCATCACACCGATGAGTATATAGAGCATGCCTTTTAACATGCCTGCGTACATGTGGACCGAGCCAAAGATGCCAACCAAACCGAGGGTTGATAGCAACATACCTAACCATTGAAGGCGGTAGAGTTTGGAGTCGCGAAAATGTCCGACCAGCCCCGCAAATAATGGTGCTAAGCCAAATATGAGTGAAATCAGTCCTGACGGCAAATATTGTGCGCCGAGATAGGTGAATAGCATTGCCCAAAACAATCCTAATGTTCCAGCGAAGTAGCAACGTATAGACGCTTTGTCCATCGGTAATGGCTGACGAATGATCCAGAGAATCATTCGAGCGATCACAATCGCAAGTAGAAAGCGTACGCTGAGTGACCAAATTGGATTGAGATCGCGCAAACTGACAACAACGGCTAATGGCGTTGTCGACCAAATCAAAACCAATATCAAATAAGCACCCGACGTACGCATCGTCTGTGGTGGTTCATCTAACGGGGATAACATGTTGAATCGCTCCATTTATAAGAATTATAGTCATAAAAAAAGCCGCTTATGATGAGCGGCTTTGACTGTAGAAATGATCTATGTAATGTCTAAAGAAGCTCAAACGTGTGTATATGCCACACCGCAGGTTTGCGGATGGCACAGGCTTTACGAATTGAGTTCATCATTGGATAGGTCATCATGCTCTGATAATGCATGGATGTTGTTTGGCTTGTCAATCAGTCTTGTGAATTATTCATAGGTCAAAATTGTTCGAATGATTGTGACTGATATTCAGTCAATCTATTTAAAAAAATTTGATTAAATATAGAACGTATTGTTTACATTTAATTGTGTAACATAGTGTACGAATGCTAAACTGGCTGTCATTAGACAGGTTAGTCTATTTAAAAAGCCGTAACTCTTTTATTAATATCGGGAATGTGTAAATAATATGAAAAAGATTTTAGGTTTATCCGTTATTGCTTCGGTTGTTCTGATGACAGGTTGTGCGTCTATTCTTAACGATAAAACACAAATGGTTAATATCACAGCATCAAATGGTGCAAAAGTAAGTGCAAATGCTGACGGAAAAGTATTCCAAACGCCTGCTATTGTTGGCTTACAACGTTCAAAGTTAGATAAAATCATTACGACAACGGATAGCAACTGTAATCCACAAACATTAGCACCTAAAAAAGTTGACCCAATATTCTTCATTAACATTCTTTCAGGTGGTGCTTGGGGTTCAACAACCGACTATGCAACTGAAAAAATGTGGAAATATGAAGATAACCTCGTTATTTCTTGTAAATAATTTTGGCTCGGTTCACGCCAAAAAAGGAGAGCTTTATAGCTCTCCTTTTTTTAGTCATCTGTTACCCATGGTCGGTTTACGCCCAACCGTTCACGATTACATCTGAACAGACTCCATCAGAAGCGGATGCTCTTATTGAAAAGGCATTCAAACAAGAGCTTTATAAAAAAATAGAATGGAGCGCGTTGCTTCATGTCTATAACAATAAGCCTCATATCAAAGATGCCCGATTTTTATTAAGTTGGCCTGATTTTTCACTCAAGAATGAACTTCGTTTAAACATAAAAGCGATCCTGAATCAGACAGGTAACCAAGCGTTTATCTGCAAATTTCCTGCACGAACATTGTGGCTACAGCAACAGTTGCAATTGCCGCCTATTTCTTTTGCTCAGTGTCCTGACTTTGTTGAGTATTTAGATAATGCGCCTGTCGATCAAATTAAACTGGTCTACGTGGCTGAAAACATTACTCAGCCATCGAGCATGATGGGGCATGTATTACTTCAACTATCTGGTTTAAATAAGCAAAATAAATATGTTGATCATGCGGTTTCGTTTTATACCGATGTAAGTGGTTTTAATGCACCAAAGTTTATGTTCCAAGCAACGGTCACAGGGAAGAAAGGTTATTTTTCTTTATCTCCGCTTAATGAAAAATTGGAAAGATATCATCATCAAGAGCAGCGCAATATCTGGACCTATGAACTTGCTTTAACTGACGAACAGAAACAGCGGATTCAATACCATGTTTGGGAATTGAAAACCGCGCCGCTAACGTATTATTTCAAAGGATATAACTGCGCCACGTTGACTCATTTCATCTTGGCGACAACGGGTAATCCTGAAATAGAAAACCACTTTAGCGCCATATTAACGCCGCTCGATATTGCCAAAAGTGTTGATGCTGCACATATGATCGCAAACACGACCTTACAACCGTCAGATACTTTTGCGATCCGGATGTTGTCTGATCAATACTCTCGTGCTTGGCAAGAAAATCTAAAAACGGCGATAGAGAATCGCTCTGTTAAAGCACTTATTGAGCAAACCTCTTCGCCTGTGGATCAATTTGTTATGTATCAGATTGCATCGCATGACAAGGATTTCAAAAAGGATAAAGGGTTACTCAAGTCAGATGATCAAACTTTAGATCAACAACTTGAACTGTCAAAACCGCTGATTCGTGATTTTGTAATCGATCTTTCACAATATAAAAATCCATTGATATCACCCAATGATAGTCAGATTTCGATTGGAGGTGGATATAACAATCATCAATCTGAAATCAAATTAGATTATCTCCCTACGGCGCAAAAGCTTGAAGATGACAGTAGTCAGTCGGCAAGTGAGCGTGAGCTATTGCTGGGTAATATTGGGGTGAAGTATTTGGTGAAAGAACAGAAGCTGAAGATTGATTATTTGAAATTGTATTCGATGTCATCGTTCATACCCGTTGATGTATTTACTGGCGGAATATCAGGGAAGTTATTAATCACCTATGAGCCAAGATTTGACACGGCTTTGCAGGAGCAACAGTCCGCGACTATTGAAGGTGGAGCTGGATTAACGTATCAGATCATACCGAATTTAAGTATTTCAGCACTTGGGCTGCTCGGTGTGGATTATTTGGATCATCGGTTGAATGCGCATGTTGCGCCTAGCATTGGGTTAATCGCCAATGAAAAATTCGATATGAAATCGGTGATTCAATATCAACGTATTTATCAAACGGAACAGTTTAATCGTCCGTATAACTCCGTTAAGTGGATTCAATCCAAGCGACTCAATCCAGAATATAGTGTGCAGCTCAGTTATGAGAATGTGTGGAATACCCAACGTAGTCAGTCATCATCTGTGCTGATGCTTAAGAAAATATTCTAATAGTTTTTGGTGTTGTGATAAAAGTCATCAAGACCAATCAGAGTTTCTTATTGATCGATAAATATGCGATAGTCGTCATCGTATTGTCGTTAATAATTTCATTTCTGATATTTAATGTTGAATTCAAGCGAGTGATCAAAATGCGAATAAAAATTCAGCTTCAATCTCTTGTACTTGGTATGTGTTTCAGTTTATCTAGTCTTGTCGTTTACGCGGATGCTCAGATGGATAACACTGTATTAAAATCGAAGACGTTGCTAAAGGTTGATAATGTCGGTTTGAAGGGAGAGTGGATTGGTCAATCTGCGCCTGATTTTCGTCTGCAAGATCAGCATAAAAAGTGGCATACCTTAAAAGACTATCGGGGTAAATGGTTGGTGCTTTACTTCTATCCTTTGGATGATTCGCCGGGTTGTACAGAGGAAGCGCGACAATTTCGTGATCTATATCCGACTTATCAGAAGCGTAATATTACGGTTTTGGGTGTAAGCTTAAATGATGTGGCGTCACACAAATCTTTTGCGGATAAGTTGGGATTACCTTTTCCATTGCTTGCGGATAATAAACGTGATTTAGCCAAGACCTTTAAAGTATTGGCTGGGTTTGGAGTTTTACCGTATACAAAACGTGAGACTTTCTTGATTGATCCGCAAGGCACGATTGTGTATCACTATTCGAGTGTGAATACTCAATCACATGCTGCGCAAGTGTTGAAGGATATTGAAGCGTTGTCGCAAGTGCATTAATTTGTTCTGCTATATCTAAGTACAATATTTAATATAAAAATCCCCTGCTTCAATGAAAGAGGGGATTTTTTCATAACCGATCTAAACTATTTCTAATCTAAATCACTTCAATTCAGAAGAAGACTTATTCAACAGACGACGTGCAACGATGAGCAATTGGATTTGCTGTGTGCCCTCGAAGATATCGAGAATTTTTGAGTCGCGTCCCCATTTCTCAAGCAGTTCAACTTCGCTATAACCGACGGAACCACAGAGTTCGATACATTTCAGCGTCACTTCATTAGCGGTACGACCCGCTTTGGCTTTTGCAATCGAGGCTTCTTTTGAGTTCGGTTGCTTGTTGTCTGCCATCCATGCCGCTTTCAATGTCAGCAGACGAGAGGCTTCCCATTCAGCTTCCAAGCGATCAAGTGTTGCTTCGATGTAAGAGGCGTTGATTGGCAAGTTTGCATAGTCTTTTGAAAGATGATCTTTTAGAATCGTCCGAGTCAAATCAAGCGATGCTTTGGCAACACCCACCGCCATTGCAGCCACAAGAGGACGCGTGTTGTCAAAAGTTTGCATGACGCCAGCAAAGCCTTTTTGTACATCCACTTCAGGTGAACCGAGCAAGTTCGCAGCTGGTACGCGGCAATCGGTAAAGTTGATCGCAGCCGTATCGGATGACTTAATGCCGAGTTTGTGTTCGAGACGGGCGACTTCCATCCCTGGCGTCCCTTTTTCAACGACGAAGGATTTAATCGCTGCACGACCGACGTTTTTATCTAGCGTTGCCCAGACCACAATAGCCCCAGCACGTTGACCAGAGGTCACATAGATTTTTTCGCCATTCAGGATGTAGTCGTCGCCGTCTTTGACTGCTGTCATGCGAATCGCCGCAGAGTCGGAACCTGTTCCGGGTTCTGTGATTGCCATGGCAGCCCAAATCCCATTAAAGCGCTTAAGCTGTTCTTCATTAGCAACTGCACCGATCGCTGCATTACCCAGACCTTGCCGTGGCATGCCTAAACAGAAGCCAACATCGCCCCAGCAGAGTTCCATGACGCCAAGCGCAGTTGACATGTTTGAGCCATTTTTAACGGTGCCACTCATGCCGTCGGTCGATGGATTACCCGTTGCGCTGGTTGCGCCAGTGACACTGTCACCGCCTTCATTCATGCCATCGAGTAGAGATGCAAGCATATCCAATTCTTTTGGATAGTCGTGCTCGCCTTTATCATATTTGCGTGAAATTGGACGAAATACATTGGATGCAACTTGATGCGCTTGCTCGACGAGCATTGCAAATTTCTTTGGGGTTTGTAAATTCATTGTACTAACTCCTTAAAGGCTGATGGCGTTTTGGGTGATTGCAACACTGCGCAAGTCACGATACCAACGCTCAACGGGATGTTCTTTGGTGAAGCCATGACCACCCAGAATTTGCACGCCATCTGTCCCAATCTTCATCGCTTTTTCCGCACAAAGAATACGCGCCAAATGCGCTTCGCGGTGGAATGGTTCTCCTGCTTCAGCAAGAGAGCAAGCACTCCATGTCAATAAACGCATTGAATCCACCTCAATGGCCATATCTGCGATCATGAAGGCAACGCCTTGGCGATGGCTGATCGGTTCACCAAACGCTTCGCGATCATTGGCATAAACGGTGACATAGTCCAGTACGGCTTGAGCCGTTCCAACGGCGATTGCACAAGATGCAAGCGCGCCTAAGTCAAGGAACTCACGATATTTTGCTTCGGTCAATAGATTCGCTTTGGGTGTACGAACATTTTTGAAGTGTAAGCGTGCTGTTTTGCCTGCTTTTAAGCCCATCGCGGGTTCTTCAGAAAGAGACAAACCCGTGAGACCACTTTCAACGATAAACAGCGCGGGTTGACCTTCTAGTTGTGCGGATACGATAAAAAATTCACTATCAGCGGCAAGCAGAACCAATGATTTTTCACCATTTAATACATAGTGATCGTTTTCTAAAGTTGCTGTCGTTTTTAGTTTGTAAGGATCAAAAACCGCAACAGGTTCATTACAAGCCAGTGATGCAATTGCAGCTTTACTTTCATCAATAAATGCAGGGAGATACTGTTGCTGCTGTGCATCAGTTCCGAAACGGGTGAGGACATTGGCAACACTAATTGGCGCATAAATCGCTGCGGCCAATGAAAAATCACCGTGACCGAGGTCTTCGAGAGCCAGCATTTGTGTGACAAGACTATCTTCAGTTGCAGCACCGCCAAGCGCTTCAGGAATTGCGTAATACATGAGGCCAAGCTCACTGGCCTGTGCTTGAAGTTCAGCAGAAATTGCATGCGCTTCATCGGAGCTGTGCGCTGCTGGACGAATCAATTCCTTCGCAAAACGTGACAATGAGTCGCGCGTCATTTGTTGTTCATCTGATAATGTCAGATCGAATAGATTGTTACTTTTTTGACTAGGTAGGCGAGTTGCGGTACCTGATGATTTTGCAGGTGTAAAAATGCGCGCTGCTTTGGTCGCAATTTGGAAGCCTGTTTTAGATCCTTGGTAAAGGAGGCCTTCGATTGGTTTACGGATTTTTAGACGATCCGCGATATCGCTAGATGCAAATTGGGTCAACATGCGTAAGCCGATGCCTTGCACGTTTCCCATAAAGGTGTCTTGAGTATGCATTTGTATAATTCCATCTGTGGATTAGTCACAGGGCGATGCTGTCACGAAAATCCGCCATTCCCTATGGTCAAGTGTTGCACGATTCTTGTCAGAAAAGTCAATCAATTGTTTTGATCTGATGACTACCTATAGCATGATTATGTCCTAAATTGAATATCAAAAAGCCCCATATTAAATATGAGGCTTCTGAGGAGCAAAATCCTACTCATCCCCCCTGTTTCTAAGGAGGGATTTGCTTTTGACTATTTTAAGATTTAAACAGCCGTCGCCGTGTAATCATTCAGATCAAATGATTTCATTTGCTTCTGATATTGCGTTGCAAAACCTGGATACATGGTGGAGTTAAAGCCATCTTCGGTAAGATACCAGCTCTTACAACCTGAGTTCCAATTGGTTTTGGATAGGCGTTTTTGAATCTCTTTGTTGTATTTGGCTTGAACACCTGCTTTGACATCAAGCACTTTGATGTCCTGATCGACGATGGTTTTGATCACACGAACTGCATAATCAATTTGCGATTCCATGTAAACCAAGGCTGAATTATGTCCTGGCCCTGAATTGGGTCCAAAGGTGAAGAACAAATTCGGGAAACCAGATACGTTGATGCTCTTATACGCCTGTGCGCCACGTGACCATTCTTCACCTAAGTTACGACCATTTAAGCCCGTAATTGGAAACGGCGTTCCTGATTTGCTGACATCAAAACCTGTAGCAAACACGATGCAATCAACATCATGCTCAATACCTTCCATGGTTTGCACAGCATTTTCGGTGATTTTAACGATAGGCCAAGTAATGAGTTTACAGTTCGGTTTTTGCAAAGCTGGATAGTAGTCGTTTGAGACCAATACACGCTTACAGCCAATCTTAAAATCAGGCGTTAACTGACGACGTAACCATGGATCTTTCACTTGACGATTCAGATGACTTTTTGCCAGTTGCTCTGCAACTTTGGTCAATGGAGAATTCCAAATCACGGCCAATGCCATCGATTCATGAGTCCAATATAACGCTTGACGCATCGCGGTCTGGGCGGCGGGCAATTTACGGAAAATTGCTTTGTTCCATTCAGGCGTTTTATAGTCTGGACGTGGCGTGACCCAGCCGGGTGTGCGTTGGAATACTTTGACGAAATCGGCAGTTTTGACCAATTCAGGGATAATCTGAATGGCACTCGCACCTGTACCGATGACCGCAATACGTTTACCTGTCGTGTCGTAATCATGATCCCAGTTTGCACTGTGGATTTTTTTGCCTTTAAAGTTTTCTAAGCCAGCAATTTTTGGAAAAATGAAATTCGACAATGGCCCTGCGGCAGAAATAACTGTACGTGCTTGATAGAATTCACCATTGGATAGTGTGATCGTCCATAAACCAGTTTGTTCTGCAAAACTTAAACTTGCAACATTCTGATTAAATTTGATTAAGGTGTTGAGTTTAAAGTTATTCACTAGGTAATGAACGTATTCAAGAATTTCAGGGCTGCCTGAAAATCCACGTGACCAGTTTGGGTTCTGAGCAAATGAATACGAATAGAGGTTTGATGGAATATCACAGGCTGCACCGGGGTAGGTGTTGTCACGCCATGTTCCGCCGACTTCGGAGCCGCGTTCTAGAATCACGATGTCATTCAAACCCGCTTGTTTCAATCGGATTGCACTGCCAAGCCCAGCAAAGCCTGCGCCAATGATCAGTGTATTGACGACTGATATCGGTTGAGTTGGTGTCGCAGATGTTTTTGCATTAGCCGCCTTTAGGGGCTTAACTGACGTGTTTCCAGGAGTTGGCGTAATAGCAGCTTGTGAAGTCATGATTATTGTACTCAAATTTAAAATGAGAGGCTTTGGGAAGTAAATAGAGAGGCACTCCGTTTTAAATCGATCTAATGAATCAATCGATTTAAAACGGAGTTATGAGCAAGGTTATTTTTCTCAATGCCATTCAATAGTGTGCAGATCGTTTTTTAAACGATCTTTGAGGATGATATTCACAGACCGTTGATGCAAGTCATTAATGAATAGCAACTGGCACATAAGTCAGTTCTTTTACCCAACTTGGCACGGCGGGCATGGTGCTTTGAGGCAGCATATCGGTTGCTCTGACCATCGCATCCACAGGCATGTGGTAGATTTTATTCTTACGATTGATGACCATTCGACCATTCCAACTGATGATTTGGAACCAAGGATTACGACGACCATCGGCAGTACGCCCTGCAATTTTTTCAAACTTCTTCATTGCCGCATAAAGTTTTTCTTCAGGTAGACCCATCTTCATGATGTTGTCGCGCATCTTGTTCAAAAGAGGCAAGTAGGCTGCAATGCCGAGGAGTAGGCGTGGATCAAGCACACGTGCAGCCATTTTTGAGAGTTCAATCATGGTTTTGTTGTAACCTTGCGCTTCAATCACAGAGAAACCTACGCCTAAGTGACGAGATTCATCATCATTGATGAGATCGAAAGCACGATGACAAATTGGATCTTCTACTGTCTCAAGTAAGAACGTACACAGTGCACCATCTAATGCAACTTCGAGCATCGGAATGACTGCACCGAGCACGTAGAACGGCATTTTGTCGGCAT
>JACMMY010000195.1 GCA_014378805.1 Moraxellaceae bacterium | reverse complement strand
TTCTTAATCTATTACGCTGATCGATTCGATCAGATGAATCAAATAAACCATGCTCAACAATTAGTTGCTGGTGAGGTTGAACGCGATTGTATTGAGAAATGCGCGATTTACGGCATTGCCCAGTCCGATCTGGTGGGTCCAAGCCGTGTTCATGCGTCTACTTTTGAGCCACATAGTGGCAAGCAGGATTATCTGTTTTCATGGCACACTAAGAAACCAGCAGTCCAAGTCACAGGTCGATTTTATAATTTTGACGGTCAACGCTGGGTTAAACCGCAAGTCATTGCTTTGAATTGGACAGGAAAACCAATACCCGCCGTTATTGCTGCTGAAAACGGTAACAATCCTGATGATTTTGAACCGCATTACACAACCGTACGTGACGATTTCAAATCGGTTTTTGAGGATGAAGAACCTGAAATTAACAATGCCTTTATGCGTGCAAAATTATCATCACCAAAGCTACAAGGTAAAGTCACCGTGCACGTGATTATTAACACCTATGGACAAGTCACAGCGGCAAATATTGACTCAAGTGAATTAGAAAACCCTGAATTTGAAAATACGTTAATTTACATTATTAAAGGTTTGGAGTTTAAGTCAGGCGAGTTTGCGACAATGGAAAGAAATTACACGTTCAATTTTAAATAAACCGATGACAGACCGTAAAACTTAAAAAAGGGGAAAAATGTATGGCGATCACCAATCATCCAATCTCAAAAACATCCGTGATTGAGAAACCTTTATTGGTTCAAATCAGTGGCTATGCCTTACTTGTGGTCGCATTGGTTTTACTCGGGTTTGCTGCGGTCTCGTTTATATCCACGCAACAGCCTACCGCATTTTCCATAATTCTCTTTGTCATCAGTATGCTGATTTTTAAGGGAATGTCGGTAATTGCGCCCAATGAGGCGGTCATTACCACTTTTCTCGGCACGTATATGGGCACCATGAAAAAGAGTGGGTTGCGCTGGGTTAATCCATTTTATAGCAAACAGAAAATTAGTCTGCGTGCGCGAAATCTGAATGGCCAACCCTTAAAGGTCAATGATAAAAGCGGTAATCCGATTGAAATTGCTGCGGTTGTGGTGTGGCAGGTGGATGACACGGCGCGTGCAACATTTGATGTCGATGATTATGCGGTGTTTGTGAATATTCAATCCGAAGCTGCCGTGCGTAAGTTGGCCAGTTCTTATGCTTATGATCATGGTGAAGATGATCATGCGGATGTGACATTGCGCGACAGCACGGGGCTGATCAATGAATATTTGGAACAAGAGCTGAATGAACGTTTGGCGCGTGCTGGTGTGATTGTGACCGAAGCGCGGATTAGTCATCTCGCGTATGCGCCAGAAATTGCGCAAGCGATGCTGCAACGTCAGCAAGCCGCCGCCATGATTGCAGCACGTCGTCAGATCGTCGATGGTGCAGTGGGTATGGTCGAAATGGCGCTACAACGCCTAGAAAGTAAAGGCACGGTGACGCTGGATGCAGATCGCCGCGCGGCTTTGGTCAGTAATTTATTAATCGTGTTGTGCGGCGAAAAAAGCGTGAGTCCGATTATGAATACAACGACGACTTGATGGTTTAGCCAAATCGCGCATTGAGCTTGTCGACATGTGCGGTCTTATAGGACATCACTTCGACTCCGCTCAGTGAACTTGTTTTTTCTGTTTTTAAAGGCGTTTAACTTAAAGGGTTAGACGCCTTTTTTACGTCTGATATACAACACTTTGTCCACATGCGCGACGAGTTTGCCATCTTCGCCGAAAATCTCGACGGGGTAGGTGCGCAGTACGGGTTCGTTATTTGCAGATAGTTCTCTAATGAGTTGAACTTCTTCTTTAGGGAGTTCAATCCGTGCGGTGACGCGCCCACGACCCGGTGAGATAAAATTAATATTCGCGGCTTTATCCCAAACGACATATTCATGACCCAACTGATGCATGAGCAACAGCATATAAAACGGGTCGATCATCGCATACAGACTGCCGCCAAATTGTGTTCCTACGGCGTTTTTATTAAGTGCATTTAAGGGCATTTCGATTTGCACGATTCCCGCATCGAGATCTAATTGCGTAGTTCGAATACTTGCGCCGAAGTAGGGAATATAGGTGTTGAGCCATAGGCGGGCAATGGTCGAATTGCGTTTGAGTTTATCGAACATCAGACGACTCCGAAAAAATGAAGCTGAAATGCTTCTTGAGTAGGGTATCAGACAATTTCAGTGGGGTTTGTCGTGATATGGAATCGTGACACAATAAGTCTGAATCAGAATTGATGCACTTATAAATCATGAACAGAGCAGTCACAGATCGTGTTGAACCAGAACAAGAAATGGA
>JACMMY010000016.1 GCA_014378805.1 Moraxellaceae bacterium | reverse complement strand
CAAGGTGAACCTGGATACCAGCCGCGACTTTTTTCTTCACGCAACTCTTCAACCAACGCCAAATAGCGTTGAATCATCGGCGGCGCAAGGCGAACCACACTTGCATCTAACTGGCTGAGGCGATGAATGCCGTCAAGATATTCACCTGATTTTTGTGCAGGTGAGAGTGCGAGGTCATACATACCTGCACCGGCATGGGTGTCAATATAACGAAAAGGTTTGTCTTTTTTTCCCAAGAGTTCAAGTAGTTCTAATAATAGAACATGCTTCATCACATCAGCAAAGTTGCCAGCGTGGTAATGGTGACGATAATTCATACAGTTAATTTGAAACCTTATTTAATACAACAATTCGAAAGCGATACAGCACGCGCAAAAGCATTGAATTAAAAGTAAGCACTGAGGAGATTTGCAATCAATCCTCGCGCTATCTAATCATAGAAAATTCAAAATGCTTGACGCGAAATAATATAGCAACATGTTAGCATGAACCTAGGCTGGATAAGACATGCAAATGCAGATCCGTCATAATCTGTGATGATGAATTTTTATTTTAGAACACAGTAGAATGCTCGATTTTGATTTAAGGGTAATAAATGAACTGGCTTCACTATTGGCAAAAATACTTCGATGAGAATGCCTTAGATGCTTTGGTTGAAAATGGTTTTGTCATGATTGATCAAGCCTTGCCAGCACAGCTGTATGCAAATTTAGCACGTGAGAGCAAAAATATCAGTCGTTATCAGGCTGCGAAAGTCAGTGCTGGGGGGCGAGTTGAAACCGTTCGCAGCGACTCAACGCATTGGATTGATGAGCAGGATCTGATTGGTGCGGATTATCTGGATGCATTGTTTGGCTTGGGTGATGCGCTAAACCAATCGTTGTATTTAGGGATACGTTGTGTTGAAGCGCATTATGCGCAATATGAAGTCGGTCAATTTTACGCACGCCATCGAGATAATCCGAGAGACTCGAATGTCCGCGCGATCTCCACGGTTTTATATTTAAATAGTGCCGAAGATAATTTACAGGCTCATCAAGATTGGCTGGCTGAGTGGGGCGGTGAGTTGCGCTTAGAAGATTTGCATCATACGGCGCATGATATTTTGCCGATTGCCAATCGACTGGTTGTTTTTCAAAGTGACTTGCCCCATGAAGTACTTCCAGCCACTCAAACCAGACGTTCTATTGCAGGTTGGCTGCGACGAGATGAGCGTTTGTAAACATTGAGGAAAATATGACGACAGCAAAGACCACCATGACAGTTAGTGAAATCATTGCCCGTGTCGGTGAAACGGATCAGCTTTTTTTAACCGCTCCAACGCCGATGCTGGCGATTGAGCGCGCACAGTTAAGATTGATGCTGGTGTCGCTGAGCCATAATCAGTCTGAACAACTTTATTTTCTTGGCGAAGCAGCCGTGATTTTAGAACTGGCAGATACCGAAGCCGAAGATCAAACAACGCATGTTTTGTTGGCAGCGCAATTGGCAGCTGTTTATTTGCAGTTTCATTTAGTAACGCCACAGCAACGTTATTTAACGGTTGTCGGGCAAATATTGCGTGCGCATTCTAATTCTGAACATTCGCAAATTTTCCTCGGTTTGGCGCGTATGGATGCAGCTAAAGGAAAAAAAGCATTAACCAAACATTGGCTTACACGCTGGTTGAAAGTCTTTAATGGGGAAATCGATTCATCGACTTTAGTGGTTTATCCAGAGTTTAAAGGATATCTTTCCGAAGATTGGTTTCAGCAGTTTGTTGTGGATGCGCAAAATCCGCAGCGATTGATTCCACATCCAGTAACTTCCGTTCACTCGTAAACGAATGATTTTTTCCTGTAATGGGGTCTGTAAAGCGCACCTGTTTGGCAAGAAGTTGTAGCGGCTTATCGTGGTCTTCTTTCCACTCAGTGAGCTCTGGATAAAATGGATCGTACACAATCGGAATACCTAGTGCGGCTAAATGAACACGCAATTGGTGCTGCTTTCCTGTGATCGGCGAAAGTTGGTATTTTGCAAAATTGCCATACCTCTCTAAAATATCTAAGCGCGTTTCTGAGTTTAATTCACCCTCGACTTCTTTCATTCTAAAAAAAGGTTCGCCTTTGACCATGCGGCTTTGATAAGTCATCGGTAAGGTCAGATTTCTATTCAGAGGTGCAATCGCTTCATAGGTTTTATGAATGGTGCGCTCGCGAAATAAGGTTTGATAGGCATCGCGTGTTCTTGGGTTAATCGAAAATAAAACCAAGCCCGCTGTCTCACGATCAATGCGATGAATCGGCGCGAGATCATCTATTCCCAGTTTGTTTTTAAGGCGTGTTAAGAGTGTTTCCTGCACATATTTTCCCGAAGGAATCACAGGCAAAAAATGTGGTTTATCCGCAACTAATAAATGCTCATCTTGATACAAAATAGTTTCTTCAAAAGGAATCCGTTCTTCATTTTCAATATTGCGATAATAGTAAATATGTTGGTCCGCGATATACGGACTGTCGATTTGAAATGGAGTGCCTTGTTGATTGAGTACGAGACCTTGCTCAAGCCGCGCAATCCATGTCATGCGGGGTATTTCATGGAATCGCGTACTGAGGAAATCAAGCAGCGTCGAATGCAACTCTCGTGGTAACCAAACACAACTTGGACTGATGCCATGACGTGTTGGTAGTTTTACTGGTTTTGAAGTTGGCAATTCGGAGCGCATGAATGAGTGAAGACTTGAGAGTTAATTTAGCATTATACCGAAAAAAAACGCCCATAAAAAAAGCCTTCAGATGAAGGCTTTTTTACGTCAAAACAATTACGCGTTTTCGTTCAATGCTTTTTCTGCTTGTTGAATTTCAGCGACAGTTAGCGCAGTCATATTCACGATACGACGTGGCGTTGCAGTTGGCGTTAACACATGAACTGGTTTTGCCGCACCAAGTAGGATTGGGCCAATCGTGACATTGTTACCTGATGCTGTTTTTAACAGGTTAAATGCAATATTAGCGGCATCCATGGTTGGCATGATTAGCAAGTTTGCCGAGCCTTTGTAGCGTGAGTTCGGGAACTCAGCCAAACGAACTTCTTCACTGAGGGCTGCATCACCATGCATTTCACCTTCAACTTCTAGATCAGGTGCGATCGTTGACAGGATGCGGAACGTTTCACGCATCTTCTGTGCAGTTTCACCTTCACCACTGCCGAAGCTAGAGTGAGAAAGCAGCGCAACTTTTGGTGTTAAACCAAAACGACGAACTTCTTCCGCTGCCAGCAAAGTCATTTCAGCCAACTGAAGTGCGGTCGGGTTTTCATTGACGTAGGTGTCAGCGATAAACAAATTGCGACCTTCTAACATCAAGGCATTCATTGCATAGAAGTTTTTAACACCTTCTTTCTTGCCGATGACATCTTTTAGGAAATCTAAATGCAAGTTGTAATTACCAAACGTCCCGCAAATGAGTCCATCAGCAACACCGAAGTGAACCAGTAGCGCACCGATTAATGTCGTACGGCGGCGTGTTTCACGTTTCGCAAGTTCAACACCCACACCTTGGCGTTGTACCAAACTGTAATAATGCTGCCAGTATTCTTTGTAACGAGGATCGTTGTCTTGGTCAACAATTTCAACATTAATACCCACTTGGAGACGTAGCCCTAGTTTGGCGATTTGATGTTGAATGACAGCTGGACGACCGATCAAGATAGGTTTTGCTAATCCTTCATCAACGACCAACTGAACTGCGCGTAGGACACGATCATCTTCACCTTCGCAATAAACAATACGCTTCGGATCTGCTTTAGCTTGCGCAAACACAGGTTTCATCAAGAATGCCGAGTTATAAACAAACTCTGAGAGGCTTTGACGATAGGCAGCAAAGTCTTGAATTGGACGTGTGGCAACACCAGAATCCATCGCGGCACGTGCAATTTCAGGTGCGATTGCTAAAATTAAACGTGGATCAAGTGGACCAGGAATGAGGTATTCACGACCAAAACTTTGACCTGCTTCACCGTAGGTGTTGCTGCTTGATTCGATATGCGCCATTTTTGCAATCGCGTGAACACAAGCAATTTTCATTGCTTCATTGACCGTCGTTGCGCCAGAATCAAGCGCACCACGGAAAATATATGGGAAGCAGAGTGCGTTATTAACTTGATTTGGATAATCAGAACGACCTGTTGCAATGATCACATCAGGGCGAACCGCATGCGCCAATTCAGGAAGAATTTCTGGATTGGGATTCGCGAGCGCGAAAATAATAGGATCCGCAGCCATTGCCAAAACCATGTCCTGCGACAAAATACCCGCAGTGGACAATCCTAAAAACATATCTGCGCCAGCCATGACTTCTTCAAGACGAGAGCTAGAAATGTCTTGTGCATAACGACGTTTACTTTCATCTAATGTTGCAAGGCGGGCGGTGGTGATCACGCCTTTGGAGTCAGCAACAATAATGTTGCTACGATTGACGCCTAGAGCAACCAATAAATCTAAACACGAAAGCGCAGCAGCACCTGCCCCCGAGCAGACGATTTTGATTTGACTAATGTCTTTGTTGACCAATTGAAGTGCATTGAGTAATGCCGCGCCAACGATGATCGAAGTACCATGTTGATCATCATGAAATACAGGAATTTTCATGCGTTCGCGGAGTTTTTTCTCAATATAAAAACACTCAGGTGCTTTAATGTCTTCGAGGTTAATACCGCCAAAAGTAGGCTCAAGTGAGGCAATGATTTCGACCAGTTTTTCAGGGTCATTTTCAGCAATTTCGATATCGAATACGTCAATGCCCGCGAATTTCTTGAACAAAACGCCTTTACCTTCCATGACGGGTTTAGAAGCCAGAGGCCCAATATTACCCAAGCCAAGTACGGCAGTACCATTGGTAATAACAGCGACCAAATTGCCGCGCGCTGTGTAGCGTGACACCAATGAAGGATCGCGTTCGATCTCAAGGCATGGTGCAGCGACGCCTGGTGAGTAGGCGAGGGCTAAATCATGTTGGTTTGCGAGTTGTTTGCTAGGAACAACGTTAATTTTACCTGGTTTTGGAAACTCGTGATAATCCAGCGCAGCTTGCTTCAGTTCTTGATTGTCCATCGTGCTCTCGTTGTCTATTCTTAAACGTGGGAAAAATCCTACATGAGGATCATGACGACATGGCGCCAAATAAGTTTCATACTGGAGATGGGCTCATTGGTGATCAGCCCTTTGCGAAAGTCAGACTAGAGTGCAAACTCATTGTGAAAGTTTGCTAAGTGTTTCGCGCATTACAAGACGAGTAGGACATAATGCATTACGCTCGATTATACCATAGCATCAAGTTGTTTTAGCATGTATTGTTCGACATTTACATGGGGTAAATGTCGAACAATACGCTTTAGTCATTGAGTGCAGATGGGTAGATAAACGATTATGCGTGCGCCTTGGTGTGATTCAGCGAGTTGATCAATAATTTGTTTGCTTCAAATGCGGGAATGGGTTTGCTGAATAAGTATCCTTGCAAAATTTCACAGCCTTCATCTTGTAGGAATTGGGCTTGTTCCAGTGTTTCAACACCTTCTGCAACCACTTTCATTTTCAAGGATTTACTCATCGCGAGGATTGCCCGAACAATGGCTTTTTGTTCTTGATTTCCAATCATTTTGATTACGAATGAACGATCAATTTTGATCACATCAATTGGATAAAGTCCAAGGTAGGACAGGGAAGAATACCCTGTACCAAAATCATCAAGAGCGATACTGATATCGCGGCTTTTAATTTCTTGCAAAATAGTTTGAACTTTGTCAGGTTCATCCATGAGCAATGTTTCAGTGATTTCTAATTCAAGTAGACGCGGATTAATTTGATGCATTTCAATAATACGATCAAGTGTTTCAATAAAGTTGCCACGTTGAAGCTGCTGCGCAGAGACGTTAACCGCCACAGAGATATTGTGGAATCCTGCATCTTGCCATTTTTTAATTTGAGCGCATGCTTGATCAAGGACAAATTCACCAAGAGCAGAAATGATACCCATTTCTTCGGCTAAACCAATGAACTGCACAGGTGGAATAATCCCTTTACTTGGATGACTCCAACGAACTAATGCTTCAAAGCCTTCAATTTGACGCGTGATAGCATTCAGTTTGGCTTGATAAAAGACAACGAATTCAGTGTTTGATATGGCTTTGCGAAGCGCATTTTCAAGATTGACACGTTCCAACGATTGGATTCCGACTTGATTGCTGGCAAAACGAATCGTATTACCTCCCAGTCGTTTTGCTTCTTGAAGTGCATTTTCGGCAGAATTCGACAGCGTATCAACCTGTTTCCCATGCTGAGGACATAACGCCACACCCACAGAAATAGTGATCGTAATTTCCTGCGCGCGAATATCAAATGGACTGCTAAATACTTCTAATAATTTTTCACAGTACTTTTCAATATCTTGCTCATTTTCATTGGTATATGACAATAAAATTGCAAAATCATCACTTCCTAATCGCGCAATCATGCTCGTTCTAGAATCATACATCGAGAGACGTTGAGCAACATGCTTTAAAAGAATATCTGCGCCGTCTGTGCCCAGCAGATCATTTAATAAGCGAAAACGATCAATATTTAATCGCAGTAGTGCGAACGTTGTATTAGTTTCCAAATTTCTTAAAATGAATTGATGGAGGTGATCTTTAAAGAAATGCCGATTTGGCAAATCGGTGAGCGGATCATAATTTGATAGATAAGATAAGCGTTGTTCATTTTTTTTACGCTCAGTCAAATCATTCAAGATCGCAATATAATGCGTTTTTTGTTGGTTGTGATCCAGTACAGGGTTGATATGTAACCAGACTGGAATATCATCGCCGTTTTTATGAAGGACGTTAATTTCACCTTCAAATCGGCCTGTGGTATGCAGACTTTTGATGATGCGCTGTTTGGACTGAGTTGTAGAGTTTGAGGTTTGACCTACTTTGTCTAAAGAGCCAATTTCTTTACCGATTAAGTGTTCCTTTAGAAAGCCAGTCATCCGTTCAAAATATGGATTCACATTCACGTAAATCATATTTTTATCTAAGATAACAATTCCTTCCGCTGCTTGTTGGAATACAGTTGATGCTAATTTTTGACGTTCGTCTGATGCTTTTTCAGTAGTGATGTTACGTCGAACTCCAACCATTCGTTCTGCGAATCTAGTTTTGATGTTCCGTTGAACAACACGTCCCATATCTTGCACCCACACCCAATAACCGTACTTATGCCGCATTCTGAATTCTGCTTCATAGCGATCGGTATGGTTAAGTAAGTGTGCTGAAATCGCACGACGCACTGCGGGGTAATCTTCAGGATGAACAATTTTTGACATGTCACTTAAAAAAGTGTGCATCTCATCGTTTTTATATCCAATGATTTGTTCGATGTTCGTAGAGTGCATTTTACGATGTGTAATGTCCCAATCCCAAGTCCCAATTCCGCCAGCGCTATGCGCCATTTCAAGTCGTTGTTGTGAGCTTTGTAACTGTACATTGATTGCTGTGAGATCCTGAGTCCGTTCTAAAATTTTCTCTTCAAGGTGAGTGTTTGATTCTTGTAGTTTTTCTTCAATATAAACGCGTTGTCGCATTTCCTCTTCGAGCTGTGTATTCACATGCTCTGTCTGTTCTTTAGATGACTCCATATAATCAATGAGATTCTCATTTCGAATGACCAACCATGCTGATTTCATTCTTGTTTTATGAAGTTTGTAACCGCAAAACAACATGAAAACTAAGTAGAAATTAGCCAAAATATTATGTGGTTGAAATATGGAGTCTGCACTTTTTGTGAATTGATAAGCGATCAATGGTGAAGTACTAAAGATTACAAAAGTGCAGAAAAAACGGAACCGATCTGTGTAACAAATCAGGGCTAACAGATGAGAAAACAGCAGTATCAAACCAAACAAGTTGAGCGTTATATTCACAACGCCTCGCCCACCAAACGGCGCAACATTGCCGTGAAGTAGAATATGTCCTGCCGCAAAAATTCCGCCTAAAACTGCGGTGAGTGCCCACAGATAGAACTCCATTACCTTTGGAGGAAGTGTTTGCCCATGATTGTTTAAATGATTATTAAATGCTGCAGATATAGCAATAATACTAATCGAAACAACTGTCCAAGCTGCGAGTAGGTTATTGTCGACCAAAGAAAAACGCTGGTAAAAAAAGAATGTAAGTAATACCAAACTGAGCAACGAAAACAACAGGAGCACTTGATGCGCACGCGTGTTCTGTATCTGCATCCGCCAAATACGGTGCTTTAGAATACTTTGCTCATCATATGCTGACATTCATTGCTCCTGCGATTTTAAGAACTTCTATTCGTTTTCCGACGAATCAATTATTCTTATCCTATGGATTGTGCCTTATGTTGGCTAAAAGAGAAATAGTTATTTTTATTTAAAATACCTCTTTATTATTTTATATGCTGTTGTATGAGAATGGAAAATTGCCATTTTTAGTCATCCAAATTATGATTTGTGGTTTAATTGAATTGTTGTGAGGACAACATTAATTGTGCCAACGCGACCACAGGAGCGGTTTCAGTTCTGAGAACTCGATCACCCAGTTGCCATTTCACAAAACCTGTTCTTTCGGCTTGTTCTATTTCATTTTGAGTTAAGCCGCCTTCAGCACCAATCAGAAGACTGATCGTTGCTGGTAATACCTTGGGTAATGGATTTGTTGCATCAATCGGCGCAAGGACCAGTTTTAATTCACTTTGAATGATGAGTAACCAATCGTCAAGTGATAATGGCGCAAGAATTTTTGGAACGCGATTTAGACCGCATTGCTCACAAGCGGCTATTGCAACTTGTTGCCAATGATCAATTTTTTTTTGATCTCGATCATATTTAAGGCGCATTTCACAGCGTTCACTGGTGAGAAGTTGGATCGCGCCCACACCTAATTCCGTCGCTTTTTGAATCGCATAATCCATACGGTCACCTTTACTCATCACTTCGCCGAGCGTGACAAAGTAGGGTTGGGTACGATCTATTGAATCAAAGCTGATAACGCGTGCTTGGGCATTTTTTTTATTAATCTCGATGAGTTCGACGACATACTCGCCTCCCAAACCATTGAAAAACGTGGCTTGATCGCCTAAACCTGCACGAAGTACACGAGTCCAGTGATGAAAAACCATTTCTGGTAATTCGACGATGGTATTTATGCTGAGTGGAATATCCGCGTAAAAACGACTCATGGTAATGATAAATTTTCCGTCATGTTTTTAGAGTTAAATTCAATTGGCTGCATCACAGCCCACTCAATTGCCAGACGAGCAACATCAATCACATGTTCAATTTCTTCAGCCGTGATGCAATAAGGCGGAATAATATAAACATGGTGTCCGATGGGGCGGAGCAAGATACCTTTATTCATCGCAAATTGGGCAATGAAACGTCCTCGAGGTTCATGCGCTGGGTAGGGCAAACCATTGGCTTGAACGAGTTCAAATGCACCGATCATGCCCGTTTGGCGAATCTGTCGAATATGTGGATGACCATTTAACTTCGCTAACGCTTTTTGCATTGTGGCGATTAATGTCTTATTCTTTTGTAGCGTATTTTCTTGCTGAAAAATATCAAGTGAGGCAAGTGCAGCACGCGCTGCTAATGGATTACCCGTAAAGCTATGTGAATGTAAAAAACCGCGTGTTACGTCCGCACTATAAAAAGCTTGATACACATCATCGGTCGTCATCACACAGGCCATGGGCAAATATCCCGCCGTGAGACCTTTGGATAAACATAAAAAGTCTGGGGTCACCTGTGCCTGTTCAAGCGCGAACATCGTGCCGGTACGTCCAAAACCCACCGCAATTTCATCGAAAATCAAATGCACATTGAGTCGGTCGCAGAGATTACGTAGCCAAGTCAGATAAATAGCTGGATACATTTTCATGCCTGCCGCACCTTGAACCAACGGTTCAACGATGATTGCGCAGACAGTATCCTGATTGTCTAATAATAGTTTTTCAATGTCGGCGAATTGACGAGTTAAAAAGTCAGCGTCAGTTTCGCCAGTTTCTTTTAAACTTAAATCAGGGGAGGCGGCACGTAAATGTTGAATTAGCAGTGGCTGGTATTGACTTGAAAAAAGCGGAATATCCGTCACGGCAAGGCTGCCGAGCGTCTCACCGTGATAACCGTTTTTTAGTGAAATAAAGGTTTTACGCTGCGGCTGATTGGATTGTTGCCAATACTGCAAACTCATTTTCAGTGCGACTTCAACCGCAGCTGAGCCGCTATCCGCAAAGAAGCAACGCGTGAGTTTGTCTGGCGTAATCTCAACCAAACGTTGTGCAAGTTGTTCAATCGGAGGATGAGTAAATCCAGCGAGCATCACCTGTTCAAGTCGACCCAATTGATCAATGATTGCTGCATTCACTTGTGGATGACTATGCCCATGCAAATTCACCCACCAGGAGCTAATCGCATCTAAAATCGGTGTCCCATCAACTTTATATAAATAAGCCCCTTGACCACGCACCACTTCGAGCGGTGGCGTGTTTTCATGGCTTTGCATTTGAGTGCAAGGATGCCAAAGGGGCGAGTTAACTGATGAGAGTAAACTCATTACAAACCGAGATCTTTAACCAACTGACGCGTTGGTTCAGTCTGGTTCATTGTGTAGAAATGCAATGCAGGTGCGCCACCAGCAATCAATCGCTCGCATAAACGAACTACAACATCATGTCCGAACTCTTTTATGCGTTGACTGTCATCACCATAGGCAGCGAGTTGCTTACGAATCCAACGTGGAATTTCCGCGCCTGAAGAATCCGCAAAACGAATCAAATTACTGGCATTAGTAATGGGCATAATGCCTGGAATAATCGGGGTATGGATGCCACGTTTCGCCAGCTCATCAACAAAGTAAAAATAACTGTCTGCATTAAAAAAAAATTGAGTAATTGCTGAGTTTGCACCTGCTTTGACTTTATCAATAAAGCGTTCAACATCTTGGTTAAATGACTCTGCTTGAGGATGCATTTCAGGATAAGCTGCGACTTCGATATGAAAATGATCCCCTGTCGTTTCGCGGATAAATTGCACGAGATCACGTGCGTAAGGCAATTCGCCGAGTCCTACTTGACCTGACGGAAGATCGCCACGGAGTGCAACCAGATGACGAATCCCTTGGTTTTTATAGCGTTCAAGTAATTCAGCAATACGTGACTTGTCATCACCGATGCATGATAAATGCGGTGCGACAGGAGCCCCATTGCCATGAATCGCATCAATGGTCGATAAGGTGCGATCACGCGTCGAACCGCCCGCACCATAAGTCACTGAGAAGTAGGCTGGATTTAATGCTTGTAATTCTTGATGCACGACCAGAATTTTTTCTGCGCCGAGATCCGTCTTGGGTGGGAAAAATTCAAATGAAATAGGTGTAGTCATGAAATTAATTCGATCAGAAAAGAGGTTTTTTGCTTTGACATTCTCTTCAATCAAAAACAAAAGAGAAGACTTCATTTATAAATGCTCGCCACTATAAGGGGTGACGAGCATTTTTTTTAACGATGAGTCGCTATTTAATACTTGTAGCTTTCTGGTTTGAATGGTCCTTCAACAGGGACACCCAAATACACAGCTTGTTCAGCAGTCAAGGTGGTCAACACACCACCAAAACCTGCAACCATGGCCGCAGCAACTTCTTCGTCGAGTTTTTTCGGTAATAGCTCAACGCGAACTTTGGCTTGTTTTTCGTCAGCGGGTAAGTCGGCGAATTTTTCGCTGAACAGATACATTTGCGCCAACACTTGATTCGCAAATGAACCATCCATGATACGTGAAGGATGACCTGTCGCATTACCTAAGTTCACTAAACGACCTTCAGAAAGCAAAATCAAGAAGTTATCGTTTGATTCTGAACGGAATACTTGATGAACTTGTGGTTTTACTTCTTCCCAGCGATAGTTTTTACGCAAGTAAGCAGTGTCAATTTCAGTGTCGAAATGACCAATATTACAAACTACCGCACCATTTTTTAGTGTATCGAGCATTGCAGAATCACAAACTTTATCGTTACCAGTGGTCGTGACGATGAGGTCGGTTTCGCCAAGTAAACGTGTGTCGATATCTGCTTTATTGCCAGTCACGATGCCATTTTTATAGGCAGAAACAACTTCGTAACCATCCATACATGCTTGCATTGCGCAAATTGGATCGATTTCCGTTACACGAACAATCATGCCTTCTTGACGCAGTGATTGGGCTGAGCCTTTGCCCACATCACCATAACCAATCACAAGTGCGCGACGACCTGCCATGAGCATATCGGTACCGCGTTTGATTGCATCATTCAGAGAATGGCGGCAACCATACTTGTTGTCATTTTTTGCTTTGGTAACGGCGTCATTGACATTGATTGCAGGCACTTTTAAAGAACCATCTCGCCACATTTCAAGCAAACGCGCAACACCCGTAGTCGTTTCTTCAGTCACGCCATGGATACGATCAAGTAATTGTGGATATTTATTGTGAATGAGTGCAGTTAAGTCACCGCCATCATCCAAAATCATGTTTGCGTCCCAGAGATTACCTTGAGCGTCACGAATTTGCTGTTCAAGGCACCATTCGTATTCAGCTTCTGTTTCGCCTTTCCAAGCAAAAACAGGCGTTCCGCTGACTGCGATTGCAGCCGCAGCATGGTCTTGGGTCGAAAAAATATTACATGAAGTCCAACGTACATCCGCGCCCAAATCAACCAGTGTCTCAATCAACACTGCTGTTTGGATGGTCATATGGATACAGCCGAGAATCTTAGCACCTGCCAACGGTTTGGCCGCTGCATAACGACGGCGTAAGCCCATGAGGGCCGGCATTTCATATTCGGCTAGGGTGATTTCTTTGCGACCGAAGTCAGCGAGAGTAATATCTGCGACTCTATAGTCGTGAGTTTTGACTACCGCGTTCATGATGATCTCCTTAGATCACTTAAGTTCGCGGATGCCGTTGCTATATAAATTGATAACCGAATGATCATTAAAATGAGCATTAAGTTTGAGCGACGTACCGAGCCTAGCAGGTTATGACGTATATATTGACGTTAAACCTGTTGCAGCATCCCTCGGAAATCACATTGTACGGATGAACTCTGATTTCGACTAGTAGTTTATGGTGACTTTAGTCTAAAAATTGCAAAAATCATGATTCTGGTGATGCTTTAAGAAATTTATATCGTAAGATTGCCTATCAAAATGTAATCATCTTGTAACAACTGTGTGCCATTCTAGCTATTTAAGCATTTGATATATATAAACTAATAATATTGGTGATTTAAAGTTAGGCATCTGTTTTACATAAAATAAGCAATGCTAATGACTTCAAGTGATACAAAGATGTTTCAAATTATGTTTAAATGACTCCCACGGGAACATTGTGTTCCATATATAAATTTGAGGAATAACTATGAAGACTCTTCGTATTCTTGCTGTTACAGCAGCTGTTTTCGCAGCAGGTTCTACTTTCGCACAAGGTCCTTCACTTCTTGGCGATCCAGCACTGTCATTGTCAAACGTGTCAGTTGGTGCAGAAGCGGGTACAACAGGTTACGGCGTGAACTTTGGTTATGATGTTACTCCAAACACAAGTCTGAACATCGGTTGGGCTGGTGGTAGCTTCCCTAGCGTGCATGGTCAATCATTGGCTAAATATACTGCCGATTATAGCGATCTTTCAAACGCATCAATCGTTATTAAATATTCACCATTTTCACAACAGTATTTAAGCGCTGCTAATGTCCAGTTTGGTACATACATCCAAGACAGCGCGATTCGCCTAAGTAAAGGTGGCGTAGCTGTAGGTAAAATCTCTACAGGCCCAGCAGTAAGCCCATACATTGGTTTTGGTTTTGCACCAAAAATTGATGCGCATTGGGGCTTGAATCTTGATCTTGGTGTGATTTATCAAGGTACTCAAATTGCAGAGTTCAATAACGGCGCTACTCGTGTCGATTTGGATGATGAATACAACTGGGCGCCAGTTGCTAAAGTCGGTGCTTCTTACCACTTCTAATATTTAGTGCTGAATAAGCATGAGATATTGATGTAAAAAAACGAACTTCGGTTCGTTTTTTTGTTTTAGTCAGTGATGGATTGTGCTGAAACTATTGATAGATAGTAATAATTAATTGATCTTAATAAGTATCTAACCATGACCGAGTTTAATATAACGACATTCAAAAATGGGGTTGCATCGACGGCAATCAACCCATTCGATCGTGCATTTCTTTATGGCGATGGACTGTTTACCAGCGTACGTATATATGAAGGTCAACCTTGTCTGTGGTCGCATCATTTATATCGTTTACAGCAAGGCGCGCAGCGTTTATCACTAGATGTCGATTTTAAGCAACTGGAGCTGGATGCATTGCAAAAGGCAGCATTACTGGTTAATGGTGTCCTTAAAATTATTATTAGTCGGGGTGATAGTGAGCGCGGTTATTTGCCGCCCAAACAACCTGCGGTGGTCTATATTCAATTGTTCCAGGCAGAAAGTAAAGCGAATGATTTGGTCATGTCGCCAATTGAGAGTGGCGTTTTATTGGGTCAATTGGGACAAGTTATGCCGCAACTGGCGGGACTTAAAACTTTAAATCGATTGGAACAAGTCATTCTTCGTCAAGAATTGGCAACGTATGGCTGGGCTGAAGGACTGGTCTGTGATGTGAATGGTTTAGTGGTGGAAGGTGTTTATAGTAACTGCTTTTTTCTAGTTGGTGGTCAATGGTGGACGCCGCCGATTTATTGCTCAGGGATTCTAGGGGTGATGCGTACTGAAATAATTGAGCGAATGCAAGCGCAAGATAATCCACCGCTTTTTCAAACGTTGCATCTTAATGATCTGGGTCGCATTGAGGCATTGTTTTTTTGTAATGCACTGACTCAAATTGTGCCAGTGCGTCAGTTGAATGGTCGAATATTGAATGTTTCTGCCGTGACAACTTTAGCCAATCTGTTATTCTAAGCGCCTCTTAAAGTTTCGGTTTTTGGTCATGGCACCGCGTAAAAAAACAACGTCAAAAACGAGTGTAAAGAGCGCTTCGTCAGCGCGTGGTAAAAATTCAACACGTCATAAATCAACAAATAGCCAAGCGAAGAGCATTCTGCCATTCCGATTGACTTGGTTGAAGACCTTCCTGATTCTGTGTATTTTTGCGCTCAGCGGTGCGATCTGGCAATCGCTGTTTCGGCCCTTGTCAGTAACCGCGACCGGTAAAGTTTTACAGATCAAAAGTGGCCAAACTTATTCAGGTTTGATTGGTTATCTTGCACAGCGAGATATGATTCATTATCCGATTATCTTAAAAATTTACCGTAATATGTTTATTCATCACACGCTTAAAGCAGGTGCTTACGAGATTCCCGCTGGAATTAGTGCATCAAAATTATTGAGATTGTTAAATGACGGTAAACTGAAACAATTGAATCGGGTGTTGCTGGTTGAAGGAATGACTTTTAATCAATTTAAACAACGACTCGCTGCGAATCCTGATATTAAGAAAACCGTATTAAATCTACCCGATGCTCAAATTTTAGCGGCAGCAGGTATTCCCAAAACTCATCCTGAAGGTTGGTTTGCGCCTGATACATATATGTTTTCAGCAGGGGTTAGTGATATTTTGGTTTTGAAGAAAGTGTACGACAAACAAAAACAAATTGTAGATCAAGAGTGGAAAGGGCGAGCCGCAGACTTACCGTATCACTCAATCAATGATGCGCTAATTATGGCTTCGATTGTTGAAAAAGAGACTGGCAGTGATGGTGAACGAGCAAAAGTTGCGGCCGTTTTTATTAATCGATTAAAACAAGGCATGCGTTTGCAAACTGATCCAACGGTGATTTACGGCATGGGCACGCAATATAATGGCAACATCACACGCAAAGATTTGGAAACACCTACTGCGTATAACACCTATAAAATAGATGGTTTGCCACCAACTCCGATTGCGATGCCTGGTCGCGCGGCGATTCATGCGGCATTACATCCTGCGAATATTGATGCGTTGTATTTTGTAGCAACCGGAACCGGTGGTCATAAATTTAGTAGTACGCTTGCAGAACATAATGCTGCTGTTCAAAGCTATTTAAAGGTAATGCGCAGTAAGCGAAACGGCTCGTAAAAAAGCCAATGTAAAAGGAATACAGACGAGATGTTTATCAGTTTTGAAGGAACCGAAGGTGTAGGCAAGAGCACGTTAATTCGAGGTGTTGCGGATCATTTGCAGGCGCAAGGGATTGATTTTATCGTCACGCGCGAACCAGGCGGAACTCCGTTGGCTGAGCAAATCCGTGGGTTGTTACTCACGCCTGATGGAGAAAAAATTGCACCTTCATGTGAGTTATTACTGCTATTTGCGGCGCGTGCACAACATTTGAGTCAAGTCATTGAACCTGCTCTTTCGCGCGGACAATGGGTGCTCTGTGATCGTTTTGTCGATGCGAGCTATGCGTATCAATGCGGCGGGCGTGATTTGCCGACGACACAAGTTCAAGCGCTGGTTGAACAATTTGTATCAGTGTTACCGAGTAAAACATTTTGGTTGGATGCACCAGTTGAGATTGGCATGGCGCGGGCTGGAAAGCGCAGTGCGTTGGATCGTTTTGAGCAAGAGCGTCATGAGTTCTTTGAACGTGTTCGTGCAGTATATGCTGCGCGTGCGGCAGCTGAACCGCAGCGGATTGTGAAGTTAGATGCGACATTGGCGGCGGAAGAGGTTTTAGCTTTCGCTATCAAAGGGATGTAGTCATACGTTTGAGCAGTGAGGTGTTGGATGTTATCTAGAATGAAGTATGCGCTAGCAGGTATTCTGCTCCTTGCATCATTAGATACCTTAGCAGCGTCTCAATTGACTGCTACTGATTTTAGTCGGTCTATTGCGACTTTAGAAAAAAATAACGGCGGACGTTTAGGCGTTTCAGCATTAAATATCGCCAATGGCGAACGACTGAAATATCGCGCAAATGAACGTTTTGCGATGGCGAGTACGTTTAAGTTGTTATTAGTTGCGGCTGTATTGCATCGAGTCGATTTAGGTAAAGAGACTTTAGATCGTTCTATAAAGTTCACAGCGACGGATATTGAATCTTACGCACCGATTACGAATCAACATTTAAAAGATGGTCAAATGTCGGTTTCAGAACTCTGCGCTGCGGCACTTCAATATAGTGATAATACTGCCACTAATCTGTTATTGAAAACAATCGATGGGCCAGCAGGTCTCACGCGATATGTCCGCTCTCTGGGTGATCAAGTGACTCGGCTTGATCGTAATGAGCCATCTTTAAATGACAACATTAAGGGTGATTTACGTGATACAACGACGCCAATAGTGATGTTGAATACCATGCGGACTTTGCTTGCTGGAAATGCCTTATCGGTCAACTCAAAAAAAACTCACTGAATGGCTCATCGGCAATACAACAGGTCATGCTAAGTTACGTGCGGGATTGAGTTCAACGTGGAAAGTGGGTGACAAAACAGGTTCAGGCGCACACGGGGCAAGTAATGATGTCGCGATTATTTGGCCAGAGAATAATTTGCCATTCTTAATCACTGTTTATTATACCGGTTCGACAATTTCACCAGATCAACAAAGTCAGGTTATTGCTGAAGTGGGACGTATTATTGGACGGACATTTTATAAAAATTGATAATATTTAATGCTAAGTGATTCTATTTTTCTTAAATTTAATGCATCAATTAAAATAAAAACAGGCTGATCTTGGGGATTCAGACTGTTTATTATCAAAACTCTTTGATACTAATTTTGAACCTTACTGAGATACACCAAATGTTAAGCCATAGTTGTAACTGGTGGCTTGCGGAGGCGTTGTACGACCTTTTTCACTATGCGACTCAGGATCATTTGGATAGTTCACTTCGAGCAAATAGGTGCCTGCTTGCGTGAATGTTGCTTTCACATGGCCTTTGTCATCTGATTTGAGTTCAAGCGGCGCTTTACCTGCTTGCTCAATTTCAACTATTTGGTTCTTAATCGGCTTGCCGTCAAACAATACGTCGAATTCCAACCCTTGATCTAGAAAAATTGAACTTGGATTTTGGTTTAATTTAACTTCTAGTCCTTTACCAGATATTTTCAGAACTTTGTCCGAGCCGCGCGCTTTGGTCACAAAGGTTTCAAGCGTGCGGGTTGAGGTTGATTCAATCATTTTTGCATCTGATGCGAGCTCTTCAGGTGTGACATAACCCCGTTCGCTCTGTGCTCCTTTTGGCTTGCCGCCAGCACCATGCGCTGGACGAACGCTTAACCAGCGACCGTCGACATGTGCAAATTTACTCATACGTGGTTTTGCTTTCAACGTGATGCGATACGTGCCATTTTCTGCCAGAGGAACTTGCGCTAATGTCACTTCTTTTAATGATGTTACATCAGTAATCGGAGTTGTGACGCCTGCTGGAGATGTGACAAAGAAGTCGCCTGAAATGCCATGATCAGGGATAAAAAAGTCTTCAGTCGCAGACGCTTGAATGGTTGCGATGTCTTTGTTGGTATCGAAGTGATATGGCAAGATATAAGGCGTGTGAGCCATGGCAATCGACGATGTGAGAAATAGAAGTGTTGCAGATGTTGAAGATAGTTTTAGTGAACACGCCATGAGACTCTGCCTTTACAATACGTCTATATGAGAATGATTATTGATTATAATTGCGGGCGAGCCGGTAAAGTATTATTAATTTGTGTCTGAAAAAGTAATCGTCTAGTAGATGATCAGTTTATTTTACTGATAAATCTTCCCATTACGCTTCAGCCACCCATCTTCATGTCTTCCATTTGGATCACGATGTGTCCAGTGAATGACACCACCTTTGTCATTGCTGACATAAACACCTTTGAAAACGATGGTGTCATCTTCATTGATCATTTCAATTCGTGGCGCAAGGTCAATGTTATGTGCGACCAAAACAGTTTGCCCTGAATCTAAGCGCAAGATAAAACGCTGATGACGACTGCCATTGTCGCCACCCGCTTTATTATCATCGTTCAAAATTTTAACGACAGTTCCTTTTCCTTCAACCTCACTATTATCTGTAAATTTTTCAGTTGAAGAGGAGGATGAGTTTGAATCAGTCGAAGTATTGTCAATCGAAGCATGATTCGACTGGCTAGCTTGATTGTTTTTCCCAAAGTGCGTTGTCGCAAAATAGCTCAACGCAAGTGCAATCACAAAAGAGATGATCCGAAACAATTTGCGATTATTCAAAACTCACCTCGATTGATGATTGATATTGTTATTCAGGGCGTCCTGCAACTGCCGCATAACCTGTGACTTCTTCACGGTCATGATAGAGCTGGCGGAATTCAAGGCGTTCTAATTTCTTGCCTGATTTCTTCACAATGCCTTCGATCAGATCTTTGCAGAACAGCACTTCGTCTAAGCGTGTTTTCATTGGTAATTTTAAGTTAAATACTGCGTGACTCGCAGCACCATCGGCTAGCCAATCACCAACCAATTCCGCGACACGTGCTGGTTGTTCAACCATATCACAGACTAACCAATGCACAGGACGCTTCGGACGATAGATAAAGCCGTCAGTTTTAAAGTGTTCAACTAAGCCGCTTTCCATGAGTTTTTCATTCATCGCGCCATTATCAATGGCGATGACTTGAATGCCATGCTGAACCAATTGCCATGTCCAGCCACCCGGACAAGCACCTAAATCAACGGCAGTTAAGCCTTCGCGCAGCCAATCTTTTTGTTCTTCAGGACTCAAGAAATATGCAAAGGCTTCAGTGAGTTTCAGTGTCGAACGACTTGGTGCGTCGGCTGGCATTTTGAGGCGCGGAATACCCATTGGCCAGCGCAAGGTTTGTCCCATTTCACTCATGCCAAACCATGCGGAAGTACCGTCGATAAACACCAAATGCGCACGCATTTTTGCTTCACGATCAAGAATTTCTTGTTTGCCAGCGGCAGAAAGGAGCGGCCGTTGCAGACGTTCAAATAAATCTGACAGTGCTTTGCCATCATTGGTATCTGGATGATCTAAGTAAATCGCGCTGAATTTTAGACCTTCCATTGCCGTGAGTATCGGTGAAATGCGATCTTTCGCATCGAAATACAATGGTTTTTTATCCAGCAGGCGAACCACTTGGCGTGAAAATAT
>JACMMY010000194.1 GCA_014378805.1 Moraxellaceae bacterium | reverse complement strand
TAATTAAAAGTGCAAGGGTCGCACATGATATGGCACATGCGGATCTCTACGGATTTGATCCAATTGTCCCTAAGTTTAGTTTTAAACACGTCATGCAGAGGATTCAACGAGTCATCCGTGAAATTGAACCGCATGACAGTATTGAGCGTTATAACCAATTGGGCGTCGATGTCGTTCAAGGCTATGCAACGATTGTTGATCCTTGGACGGTTGAAATTACTGAAGCGAATGGAACAAAACTACGTCTGACCACCAAGAACATTGTGATCGCCGCTGGCGCTCAGCCTTTTATCCCAAAAATACCTGGATTAGATGAAGTTGGTTATCTCACGAGCGACACGCTGTGGGATGAGTTTTCTAAACTCGAAGTAATTCCATTGCGCTTAGTGGTATTGGGCGGAGGTCCTATAGGCTGTGAATTAGGCCAAGCATTTGCACGACTTGGTGCTGAAGGCTTCCAATTAGAAATGGGGGAACGTATCTTGCCGCGTGAGGATGAGGACGTTTCGTTGTTTGCAAAAACAAAATTGCAAGCAGATGGTGTTCAAGTACTCACAGAACACAAGGCTTTACGTTGTGAACTGATTGAGGGTCGTAAACGTATTGTACTTGAGCATCAAGGGCATCAAAAAATTATAGAATTTGATGCATTAATCATTGCTGTTGGTCGTAGTGCGCGGTTGACTGGTTATGGTTTAGAGCAACTGGGTATTGAGACAACTCGAACTGTCGTGACCAATGAATATTTAGAAACGATTTATCCTAATATATTTGCAGCTGGGGATGTCGCAGGTCCTTATCAATTTACACATGTTGCTGCTCATCAAGCTTGGTATGCCGCAGTCAATGCACTAATGGGCAACCTAAAGAAATTCAAGGTTGATTATCGTGTTATTCCTTGGGTTACTTTTATAGATCCCGAAGTGGCACGTGTCGGGTTGAACGAACAAGAAGCCAAGGCGCAAGGCATTGCTTATGAATTGACCTCATACGCTATCGACGACTTGGATCGTGCGATCGCGGATAGTCATCATTATGGTTGGGTCAAAATTTTAACGGTTCCCAACAAAGATAAGATTTTGGGGGTCACCATCGTTGGCGCACAAGCAGGTGAATTACTGGCTGAATATGTGTTAGCCATGAAACATAGAATTGGTCTTAATAAAATACTGGGAACAATTCACACATATCCGACGATGGCGGAAGCGAATAAATATGCAGCAGGCGAGTGGAAGCGTGCGCATACTCCGCTACGATTATTAAAATGGGTCGAAAAATATCATAACTGGATGAGAGGTTAGTTTGATGAAAAGATTTCTGATAACCGTCTTTTCGATGGGCTTTATGCTGAGTGCACGCGCAGGTTTTGACAATAGTGCATGGGATGGGTTGTTGAAAAAAAACGTGATCGAATTAAAAGGAGGTCAGGCTTCGCAGGTGAATTACGCAGGCATGCAGCGCGATCACGCAATTTTAAAAACTTATTTAAATGCAACCAGCAAAGTCAGTTAAACTGAATTTGACCACTGGAATAAAGATGAACAATTGGCTTTTCTGATCAATGCGTATAACGCATGGACAATTGAGTTAATTTTAACGCGTTACCCAAAAATTGACTCTATAAAAGATCTTGGATCATTGTTTAGTTCACCTTGGAAAAAGGCTTTTATTCCTTTTCTTGGGCTTTCACGATCATTAGATGATATTGAACAAGGTTTGATCCGAGGATCAGATCGTTATAAAGATCCTCGAATTCATTTTGCGGTTAATTGCGCGAGTATCGGTTGTCCACCACTACGTCGAGAAGCCTTCGAGGCAAATCGGTTAAATTCCCAGTTAGAAAATTCAACCCAGTTATTTTTGCAAGATCGATCACGCAATCATTTGGACGGAAACACATTGAATGTGTCCAGTATTTTTAAATGGTATCACCAAGATTTTGAAAAAGGCTGGAAAGGGATCAATAGTGTTAGTCAGTTTTTAAGCCTTTATACAGAGTCACTTGGTTTAAATATATCGCAGAAAGAAATGCTGAAAAATGGAAAAATCAGTATCGAATATTTGCCTTATGACTGGCATCTCAATAAAACCAAATGAGTACTTTAATTCATGAATGTTTCTATCATTGTCCCCATGCTTAATGAAGCCAAGAGTCTTGCGCTTTGCATAAAACAGCTGAAAGCATTAACGCCTCAGCCACTTGAGGTGATCTTTGTCGATGGTGAGTCTGGAGATGATTCTTATCAAATCGCGCAATCATCCGGTTATCTGACCTTGAGAAGTCCTGCGGGACGAGCGCAACAACAAAATACAGGTGCTGCTGTTGCAAATGGTCGAATCTTACTATTTCTCCATGCTGATACGATTTTACCGATCAATGCTATATCACTGCTAGAAAGTTCCTTAAACAATAATTTTATTTGGGGGCGTTTCGATATTCGCTTGGTGAGCTCATTAAGAATATTGAAAACTGTTGAATGCATGATTAATTTACGTTCTCGATGGTCTGGCATTGCAACTGGAGATCAAGCCATATTCGTCCTTAAGAGTGAATTTATAAAAGTTGGTGGATTTCCATCCCAGCCACTGATGGAAGACATTGAACTTTCTAAACGACTCAAGCGCTTGCAACATCCGCTTTGTTTACGTGAATCAGTCATCACCTCGACGCGTCGATGGGAAAAACGAGGAGTATGGCGAACGATTAGACTGATGTGGCGATTACGTTTTTTGTACTGGTTGGGTGTTCCCGCAAACAAACTTGCTCAGGCATATCGCCATGACAGATAAGGTTCGTTTGGTTATTTTTGCCAAATACCCAAAAGTAGGTCAAGTCAAAACCCGCTTAATACCCGCAATAGGCGCTGAAGGTGCTGTAAAGCTTGCGAATCTCATGTTGCGTCATACTTTAGATCAAGCCCTGCAAAGCCAAGTTGGTGAGATCGAACTCTGTGTGAGCCCAGATTCAAATAGTTATGAGTGGCAAAGTATTCATTTAACTCAAAATATTTATTTAACAGATCAGGGAAACGGTAATTTAGGACAACGTTTAACACGCGCAGCCCAAAGAGTCGTGGAGGAGGGCAAAGCCGTTATTTTCATTGGAACTGACTGTCCAGCATTGAATGCAGCCATGTTAAAAGAAGTGGTCATACAACTCGAAAAATATGATGCGGTTATGATTCCAGCCAGTGATGGTGGCTATGTTTTGTTGGCGTTAAAGCATTTTGATCATTCAGTTTTTATGGATATTCAATGGAGCACAAGCAGTGTTGCTTCCGATTCGCTCACTAAAATTAAAGCGCTCGGTTGGTCTGTGACGTTGTTGCCTGTTCTACACGATATTGACGAACCAGAGGATTTAAATAAGTTGCCTCTTGAATGGTTAGCGAAAATAAGTTTAAGGGCCAATTGATTTTATTAGAGGATCTATATTATAAGTTTTAATAAAGATGGATTCTAATTGAGCTGCTTGAAGGTCTATTCAAAATGTAAATCTCAAGGATTTTGTCCCTAGAGTCATTAAAATCGTTGTGTTTTTAATGTATTAAAACACCATAACCGATACGTGAGGCGAGCCGATGTACGAACTAGTTCAAGAGTATTATGGAAAAACATTACAAAATTCAGGTGATTTAAAAACAACCGCATGTTGCGATATTAGTCAGGTTCCTGAATGGCTTAGATCGTTACTGTCTAATGTTCATGACGAAGTTTTAGATAGATATTACGGCTGTGGTTTAGTTGCACCTGCATTACTTGAAGGGTGTCGTATCTTGGATTTAGGCTGTGGATCAGGGCGTGATGTCTACGTATTAGCGCAGTTAGTTGGTAAAACAGGTTCAGTTGTCGGCATCGATATGACTTCAGAGCAGCTTGAGGTTGCGCGACGTCATCAGGCATATCATGCTGAAAAATTTGGATATGACAATATTACCTTCATCGAGGGGTATATTGAGCAACTTGATCAAATGGGATTAGAGCCACATAGCTTTGATATCATTGTTTCAAATTGCGTTGTTAATCTATCGCCAAATAAAGAAGCGGTGCTGTCAGGCGTTAAACATTTATTAAAAGCCGGCGGAGAGTTTTATTTCTCAGATGTCTACGCGAATCGTCGTGTACCCAATGAAGTTAAAAATGACCCTGTCTTGTATGGTGAGTGTTTAGGTGGGGCATTGTACTGGAATGATTTTTTACGAATTGCTCATCAGTTTGGCTTTATTGACCCTCGTTTGGTAGAAGATCGTCCTTTGTATGTTACCGATCCAGTACTTAAGAATAAGGTGGGTTCTATACAATTTTACTCAGCGACTTTCCGTTTATTTAATTTAGATCAACTAGAAACGGCCTGCGAAGATTACGGTCAGGCCGTGATTTATCACGGTACAATTCCTGAGCATCCTCATAGGATTCTGTTGGACAAACATCATGACATTGAATCTGGAAAAGTTTTTCCTGTATGTGGCAATACCTGGCTTATGCTGCAAGATACTCGTTTCAGTAAGCATTTTACATTTATTGGTAATTTTTCAAAACATTATGGTATTTTTCAAGGTTGTGGCAGTGTGATTCCTTTTGAAAATACAGTGATTAACCTCAGTGGTCAATGCTGTTAAAATAGCCAACATAAACTTTGAGAGATTCTGAGCTGTTTCAAGAATTTTCTGGCTCAGCTTTTAAATTTACTCAAGTTTCAGGCTGTAGTGTTGATATTGCACAATCTCGCGGTTTAGTTTTTTCGATTCTTTCAGAACTTGAGTTGCTGTTTGTATTGAATTTGAGTTGATTGTTTGAGGTTGATGTTTTCTGTTTCTATGGATGGCAATCTGACATCAACTGCAGGAACAAAGCAGAGGATTTGTAGTGGTGCACTTCCCAAATTAGCGCAGTACTTATGTCGTATAATGTATATTATGTTAAATAAGATAATTGCAATATGCACGCAAATACTGCTCTTTCTGTTCAAAGTACTTAATATGCTACTTGGTTATGATACTTTTTAAGTTTTGATCTCGGTGTAATCAAATATTTACCGTCTAGATTGTAAATACAATGGATTCACTCTAGGCAACAAGGCCTGAATATGTTGAATGCGGAATTGTGAGCCAGGGTGCGTGCTTAAAAATTGTGGTGGCTCACCTTGGCTTGCTGCATTCATTTTGTTCCATAAGCTAATGGCCGCTTGTGGGTTATAACCAGCGCGCGCCATCAACTCTAAACCCAGCGAATCGGCCTCACTTTCCTGATTACGGCTAAATGGTAAATTTAGACCTAATTGCGTGGCAATCCCAGCCATTTGCGTCTGACCTGCTGATAAGCCAGCCGCTGAGGCTAAAATACTCAATCCAAGTTGAGTCGCGCCAGTTCTTGATGCACGCTCACGCCCATGTTCACGCAATGCATGAGCCATTTCATGACCCATAATCGCAGCAATTTCATCATCTGTGAGGCTTAGACGATCCACAATTCCCGTGTAAAACATGATTTTACCGCCAGGCGCACAATAAGCATTCAGTTCATTGCTTTTCAGCATATTCACCTGCCAATTCCATTTTTTCGCTTCAGGATTATAAATATTAACCTGTGGAATCAAACGATTGGCAATGCGTTGAATACGCTGTAATTGTGCCGTATTCGGGTTAAGCAACCCTTTTTGATTTGCTTCAACCAGCGTTTGCTGATAGCTCTGTGCTGAAGCTTGATTAATTTCTGCACTAGAAACCAGCATCAATTGTTTGCGGTCTGCGCCCGTGGAGCTGTTTATGGTTGAACTGCTACAGCCTGACAATGCAGTCAAACCGCTCAATGCCAATACTGGAAAAATACGCATAACAATGAATCTCACTAAAGCTTCAAATAATGGAAAGGTGTCTTTTTTACTTTCTTTTAATGCTAAGCGTTAGCTTACTGATAATGCTAGGTTATTTTCTATGGTTGTTTTGTAGAAATCGTAGCGTGGGTAGATGCTAAAGCCACCCTACGCTACTTCTAACCCTAACTTGATAAAGTCGCCACATTAGCGCGCGCCATATTTAGTTTTTTATAACTATCAATCAGGCGCAAATGTCGATCAAGCCCTTCCAGTTTCATACTCGTTGGCATTAAACCAAAGAAGCGCACGCTCCCATCCACTGACTCCAGCACCGCATCCATTCGTACATTGCCAAACATGCGACGGAAATGTATGATTTTACAATGGTTCGCCTCTAGCGTCATGCGCCGATCAATGCCGTTTGGGAAAGGCAACGTGCAAGCCTTGGATATGCTTCGTGCGATGGAAAAAATGCCTTGGTGATCGTAACTACGGGACTTTGCCGCGTGGGATTGATTGCCAAGCAATTATTGATCGTGGAAATCCGTTAACACCTTGACGCTCTGTTTAGATTCTCGGTGTAGAATACATTGATGATTTGCCAAAAGGAATTATCGCAATGAACATGAGAAAGCGTTTCTGGATTGCTGCGTTAACCGCTGTTGGCGTGATCATCGGTGTGTTGTGCTATGACAAATCACCGAAATATGACGGCACACCTTTTGTCGTCGGCTCAGGCGAATACGTGGGTTATACGGCTGTGGAAGCGAATGGATTTACCAAACCCGCAGATTGTATAAGTGATCCTGAAACCAAGAATGATGCGCAATATGTTACGGGTTGTCAGCGTTATTTTTCGGGTAAGTAATGCTCAATTACTTTGCTGTAATCTAAAGTTAAGTCGAACAAATACTCTGTTTTATCAAAAGCTCCTACAAATCGGTACATTTGAAATGCTTCCTTTAAATCTTTAAACATCTCTAAATATGAAATCTTTATTGAATTGGACAGTTTAATATTTGTGATTGTTCGTGTTTTTCTCCAATGAATATCGGAAATCTTCCCACCTAAACTGTCTTTTTGAGCAAAGTGAATCCATTCACCGTGCCAATAAAAAAGCCAACTTGAAAGTCCAAAATTACCTTCATACATATCTTGTCTTTCATTATGAACACAGACTAAAAGCATTCCTCGCTCTCTATCAATAGTCCAGTCCTCATTGATAAAGCTTTCATTTTTCCCTGTGTCTTTATGATAAATCTCTGCATACCTTTGACTTTCGGCAAGTCTATCTAATCCACCTTTTTCATTAATAAAGGTCACTTTTAGCTCCCTTTATTTTGTTATCGGTGTTTTAGATGCCGCCGCTGCATTCTCTGCCCGCTGTTTATACTTCTCCGCCGCGCCTTTGACGATATCAATGACAGTGCCTTTAGTACTTTCAGACAATGAAACAGTGTTTTGAGCAGTCGGTATAAAGTTGATACGTGCTGATCCGTATTGGCTGTAACTAGTGATCGAATTAAAGCCGATTGTCACAGTACGCGACGATTTGGTATCTACGTCCACCACACCTTCAACGCGATTTTGAATCAAGCGCCCGACTCGATCTAACAAATAAACTTTGCGTAATTTGCCATTGATATTAAATGGCATTGGCGTGCTATTCGGTTGTCCATAGACTGTTCCCATTGCTGTAACACCTTCAATAAAACCATCCATTGCAGCTTCTTTTTTATCTTTGGTCTGAGTCGAAGTGCTGTTGATTTGCTTTGGTTTGGATTTAATTGCGGCTAAGAAATCAGCGCGATGTGCATCAAATACCGTTTTATTAACAGTGCTTAAATCTTGGTAAGTTAAAGAAAGTTCAATTTTTCTGACGCCACCTAAAGCCGTATCCGCTTGGTCAAGTGGTAGATCGCGAAACATACGCGGATCGAATTTGCGTGAACTGTCGAGCGCGACATCATGTGACCATGTAAATAGTTTTTTGAAATCAATACGATCAGTTAATGGCTGGATACTAAATTGGCTGTACTTCCCTTCACTGTTTAGATTCACGAGTAACGGCGAAAATGCAGACAAATCAGCATAGCCTTGCGAATTGGCTAAATCCAGCATCATCGGAACGCGAATAAAGCCGCCTGTATTCATTGCTTTATAGGTGATTTGCGGTGTAATTTCGAGGCGTTGATGCTGTAAATCGACGACACCATCGAAGCTGAATTCATTACGCTTGAAGATCGTTTCGAACCAACCGGCAAACTTTTCAACTTCTAAATTTTTAGCATTGGCAGCTTTCTGTTCTGATGCTGTGGTGCCGTTCAGCGAATCACTGACAGGGTTACTGCCCTTCATCAGATTTGAAAAGTTAAGTTGCGTCAGCTGTAAGGTCGAGTGCACTTGATAATTCGGTTGCTGATACAGTTGGGCAAGACCGTGAGTTACGGCATCATTGGCTGGAATGGATTGCACGTTTACGGTGGTGGTTACGCATCCACTCATTCCCAGTGCCACAGATATACTTGTTCCCAATAATAAAATTTTACGCATTATTTTTTCATGTCCAATATGAGTTGTATTTGTATTTCAGAGAGTCATTTTAAGAAATCAATGATGACTTTAGTGCTTTGATAATGCGTCGATTATGCCCTTTTTCATGTGACTACAGCAATAACTGTAAACGCTTTCTTATCTATGCCACTTCTTCATAGTCGAGACTTATAACAAAAAACAGATCAAAAACCATTCATCTATTCGTTTGACAAAATATCTTAAGATATATATCTTAAAACATATCTTAAGATATTTTGAGAATTCAAAAATGAGACATTCCCATCATCAGCATGGTATTGACGGTTTTTCACTGCATCGATTATGGCATGCCATGAATGGCAATACGCGAGGCGGCGGCGGTGGTCGTTTTCAGGGTGGTGCAAATGGTTTTGGCGGTGATGGCGACGGTTTCCCACGTGGACGTAAGTTCAGCTCTGATGATTTGCAATTGATGCTATTAGCATTGATCAATGAAGAACCCAGTTATGGCTATGAGCTGATCAAAGCACTGAAAGTTCGCTCGAATGGCTTCTACAGCCCAAGCCCCGGCATGGTCTACCCTGCACTCACGTATCTCGAAGAATTGAATTATGTGACGGTTCAGTTGGAAGCAAATCGAAAATGCTATGCATTGGATGACGCAGGTCGAGAGCATTTAGCCGCAAATCGTGAACGCGTCGAACACATGTTTGCCAAACTCGGTCATATCGCACAAAAAATGGATTCCGTCCGCCGTGCTTTTTCAGGTGAAAATGCAGATGATGAAGGTGGCTGGTTGCCAGAGTTAATTGAAGCGCGCCGTGCGTTAAAACATGCGCTGTTCCATCGTGACAATATATCCGACAGCGAACAACGCCGAATTGCAACGATCCTCGCGCGTACAACGGCAGAAATTGAAAGTGGTGCTGCTGAACCTTCCTGATTACTTGATCAGATAAATCAGCCACGAATATAACGATAAGTTTTAAGGAACACATCCATGTACACCCTAAGTCCTGCGCATGAAAAACGCCTTCTTTGGCTGCTCGCCCTCACGCAATTTACCATCATCATGGACTTCATGGTGATGATGCCGTTAGGTCCGCAGCTCATGCAGGATTTCCAAATCACGCCTACGGCATTTGCAACTGCGGTCTCGGTTTACTCATGGTGTGCGGGTCTATCAGGGCTGTTTGCGGTGACTTATATTGATCGCTTCGATCGCCGCCGCTTACTGCTGGTCGTCTATGCACTGTTTGCATTGTCCAATTTAATCTGTGCATTAGCCGATAGTTATTCATTACTGCTTGCTGCGCGTGCCTTTGCTGGGATTACGGGTGGCGTGCTGGGTTCTGTCGTCATGGCAATCGTCAGTGATGCGATTCCTGCTCACCGACGTGGTGCGGCGATGGGCATTATTATGACGGCATTTTCACTCGCGGCGATTGCGGGTGTTCCTGCTGGCGTGGTACTGGGCGCACATTTTGGCTGGGCGGCGCCGTTTATTCTGTTGGTCGTATTGTCAGCATTGATTTGGGTGGCTGCATTGCAGATCATTCCATCACTCGCGGGACATTTGTCCAAACATCCTCCTGCACTGAGCCAAGTGTTGCCTGAATTGTGGAGTTTGTTTAGTAACACACGTCATTTGAATGCATTCGCGTTCACTTTCACGATGATGGTTTCGCAGATGTTGGTGATTCCTTTCATTTCACCAACGCTGGTCGCCAATCATGGTCTACAACCAGAAATGTTGGCGTGGATTTATATGGCGGGCGGTGCCGCGACTTTCTTTACCTCACGCCTTGTGGGTCGTATGGCTGATCGTTATGGAAATCGCCGTGTTTTCAGAGTCGCGGTATTGTTGTCGGCATTGCCTGTGCTCTTGGTGACGCACATGCCTGATTTGGCGTTTGTTTGGATTTTAGTGCTGTTTACTTGCTTCATGGTGACGGTTTCAGGACGTTTTGTGCCAATGCAAGCACTGATGACAACGGTTCCTGAGCCTGCTCGACGCGGTGCATTCTTGAGTGCAAACAGTGCTATACAATCACTCGGAACTGGTTGCGGTGCATGGCTGGGTGGCATGATGTTATCGACGACTGCCAATGGTCAAATCGTCGGTTACGGCACTGTGGGCTGGACGGCTGTTGCGTTGGCAATTGCGGCGGTGCTGTGGGTTAATCGCGTTAAATCGGGTGAGCACAAGCAATCCGCTCCTGCAAAAGAACTGGATGTTGCCGTCAAGCCATTGAGTGAAGCATAGCGTTTAGAAAAATTAAAGCCTAATAGTTAAAACAGAAACCCTCATGACAATGTGAGGGTTTTTGCTGTTTGCTCAATCTTCTCAATGTGTTCGTCCATGAGCCACTTGCGTAACTCTTGATAAACGCGTTCATCGTCTAATATCGCAATGTGATTAATATCATTTAATAAAATGCGTTTCAATTTTGGCGCACTCAGCACCACTCCGCGCTTATCTTGCGCCAACGCACTCGACACAGGGACGATACCGTCACCAATCCAATTTTCGGTATGCGCCTCACTCCATGAGGTGGCTAATAAGAGATGACTGACCTTCTCAGCTAATGCGGGCTTCTTCTGATCAGCAGTAATTTGTGACTCACGTAAATCACGAATTCCTTGACTACGAATATTGCCTAGGCGCATCAATGGACGCGTATAGGGTGTGAAATTAAGTATATTATTCAACTTGTTGCCAGCGACTTCCCACGGCGCGCCTAAATGAGGAGTGCCTAAATAAGCCGCATGGCTTAAACGTGCTAACCATGTCTGATTTTTCATTGCTGCATAGTGGCTTGCACTGCGAATAAGCAACCCACCCATGCTATGACCAATCAGCCAAATTGGCGAACCTTGATCGGTAAAATGTTGTTCTAATAATGAAGCCAAGTCTTCGCCATTGGCAGAAATTGAACGTCCTGTGTTGTAGCGCAACCAAGCGCGTTGATAGCCCTGCTCGCTTAATTCCTGAGAAAACTGACGATGATTTGCAGACTGATTCCACTCCAAATCGCTGTGACATAAGCCGTGCAGAAATAGCACATGACCTTTTGCCGGTTGCTGTGCCCATTGTGCTGTATCAAGTACCTTGCCTTGCTCATCACGTAAGGTCAACGGAGTGGCTAATGGACTATTCCATGCTTCCAGTTTATCGCCACAAACGCCATTGAGTGCCGCCTGAGTACGCAATACTGGTAAGGTACTAAATTCAGTCTCTGCGGTCATCTTATGGCTAAGTCTAGCCAAAAACGCAAAACTACCTGAAACTATCCGATAGGGAAATGGAGCAAAACGTGCATTTGCCTGATGTTTTTTATTGAGGGGCGATGGCATATGGGTAATCGTGCTATGCATTTCAGCGACTAAATCTGTGACTTCTTTTGCACTGTGCATGGCTAAATGTAGCACTGAACCCACTGCATGAATTGTCGATTTCTGAACAATTGCTTTGTTTTGTTTTACGGTTGAGCGTGTTTCTGAACTCATGATGGCGTCTTCAGTGTACGATTGTTCACTAAGTTAGATATAAACGAACTGCTTGTCAATCTATTTAAATATTGGACTATGCCTAAGGTGAATAAAAAACGTTTAAAACAGGAGTTTAATCATCTGTTGCACATTTTTTATTTATGTAAAAAATTAATTCCTGATCATGTTTTCACACAATTAAGACTATTTAGATTTTTTACGCATCAATCAAAATTGTGCAACTACAAAAAATACTTTCCATGCATTAATCCACTCTAAACAGCCCACCAGCTTGATGCATATCATTGTTTTGACTGTATTCGCTTGTAAGTTAGCCATGTCCGCAAAGCCGCGTACGACATTGGGCGACCTGTGTAATAACCTTGGCATTGATCACATTTTAGAGCCACCAATAAATCATATTGCGCCTGATTCTCGACACCTTCAGCGATGACTTTCATTCCCAACGCATGTCCCATTACGATAATAGTTGCAATTAAATTAGCATCACTTTTATCTATAATTGAATCACGTACAAAGGATTGATCTACTTTGAGAGTGTTAATGGGATAATGCTTTAAATAACTCAGGCTAGAATATCCTGTACCAAAGTCATCTAAAGCAATACTTATACCACTGGCAGCAATGTCTTGCAGCGTTGCCAAAACCGCTGGGCTACTATCCATCAAAACACTTTCAGTGATTTCCAATTCTAATTGTGCGTTATTTAGATGAGTTGTCATTAATATTGCTTGCACATGTTCACTCAACTTGCCATCTGAAAACTGTGTGGGCGAGATATTCACGGCCACCGTACGTGTAATTTGTAATTCCGCGCTTAATTGCTGTATGTCACGACAAGCAGTTTCCAAAACCCACAATCCAATTGGTACGATCAGACCCAATTCTTCTGCGAGTGGAATAAACTCTAAGGGAGGAATAAATTCGCCATTATTTAAATGGTAGCCGCAAAAGTGCTTCAACACCTAACATCGTGCCAGTGGCGAGATCTATTTTGGGTTGGTAGTGTAATACAAAGCCATTGTTTTCCAGTGCGCGATAGAGCTCCTGTTCCATATTCGCCCTGTGCACAATCTTAGTGTCCATATCGTGCTCATAAATTTTATAGCCGTTACGTCCTTGCTTTTTAACCATGTACATTGCTTGGTCTGCGCAGCGTAATAAATCAGTCATTGACTGACCGTGCTCTGGATAAAAACTAAACCCAATACCCGCATTGATATGCAATGCTTTCGCAGTAACATTGATCGGTGTTTTTAATGCACTAAAAATACGATTTGCAATAGCAAGCACCTCCATTACATCAACTTCTGGGAGCAAGAGTACAAACTCATCACCTCCCATACGGGCCAAGGTATCAGTCGGTCGAATACATGATTTTAAACGTAAAACCAATTGCTGCAGTAATTTATCTCCAATATGATGCCCCATTTCGTCATTTATACGTTTGAAATGATCTAAATCTATCATTCCCTATAGCAAAATGAAGATTATTTCTTAGGTGGTGTTCTATGCTCATATGTACGCGGTCTCCTAACAATGAACGATTAGGCAAACCTGTCAATGCATCGTGCAACGCGATATGCTTTATGTATTCTCTCGCCCGCTTTTCTTCGGAAATATCGTAAGCAATACCTAGATAACCAGTAATTTTTTTATCTTCCTTAATTGCGGTCACCACCAAACGCACAGGAAAGCGCGAGCCATTCTTACGTATATAAGTCCATTCACTATCATCGGGGCATTGAATATTAGGTTTTGCAAAAAAAGTTTGCATTCCCACTGGTACGGTATAGCCTAGCTCTTGACTCAATGTATTCGCATGTGCGGCTACTTCCTGAATATCATGGAATTCTTTAGGAGTTTTACGTATGATTTCATTTGCGCTATATCAAAGCATTCGCACTGCCGCTTTATTAAAAGTGTGTATGACACCCTCCATATCCATCGCAATTACTGAGTAAGGTGCACTGTCTAAAATTGCATTATGCGATGCATTGGCGGCAACTAAGTCTGCATTCGAGAGTCTTAAAGCACTTTCTGTGGAGAGGCGTAAGCGCAATTCGTGCCATAGACGGTAAATTACAAAAAAGATGAGTAGGAGCGAGATCACCATATCCACACTAAACAAACACAGATAAATATTGATATTTTGTCGAGCAGCGTTACGTCGCTGAACTAACAAATCCGCTTCAGTAGCCAACATTGCTGTAACTTGGCTACGTGCCAAATCATGTAAACGCTTACCTTCACCTGTTTTTATAAGCGCTTGAGCCAATGCTCCTTGATGTTGACGTTGTGCTTGAACAATAGTTGCGATGAAAGCCAATCGGTTCTGTACCGTGCTATCAAGATTTAGAAAACGCGCCTGTTGAAGTGGGTTATCTCGTGTTAAATTTTGTACAGCTTGGAGGTGCGATGGGAGGTTGCGTATCGCGGATCTATAATGCACCAAGTACATCAGATCATCAGATCATCAGATCATCAGATCATCAGAAATCACATAGCCACGATCCGCAGTTTCAGCATCAGTCATTTCAGCCAGTATTTTCTGCAACTCGTTTTGCACATCATGGGTATGGGTTACCCAATCATTGAACTTAACTTGGTTGAGTGCGGATAAATACATTGGCACTGCCAGCGCCAGCAATAAAACCAAAGCGAAAAAATAGAGACCTTTAAAAGACGATCTTGGGTAGCGATTAGTGACATGGCACTCTCCCACGCTTTTCTAATAATTTTTGATAATCAAGATTAACATAATCATCTTTCTATACAACTCAGCTAGTACTTCTCTATCTGGTTTCCTTATTATTTTGTCTAAAACTTAGACTCAAAATCACTAATTAATCAATACAAACACACTAGTCTATGGTAAGTGTTTCCGTTTTAGATTCTATTGCAATAGCATTAAAAAGTATTGCTCTCAGCTATCTTTACTTCTTTTACCTTAATTTATCTTATATTTATCTTATCGCCATCAGGTTTAATAGAAACGAATATACGACTGCTCTAATGGTTTGTGGATTTTTTGAGTTGATTAATTGCTTAATGATTTTTTAGGTTCGAATAGGATATCCAATAAAATTATAATTTAGGATCCTCTATTAAATTAACTTTAATTAGCAATTTTGCTCTGCTTGTTTAACATTGTCAGGGTTTATGAACAATTACGATCACAACGAAGTCAAAAATAAATTAACCCCACTCAATTTAGCATGACAAATATTGTCAGTTAAATACGTTTTTCAGAAAATGAGAACCAAGTCACACTTTTTACCTAGAACCATTTACACAAATTAGAAAAAAATAATGCTCACCTAATCAAGTATTTATATTACTTATAGTTACTTTACGCAATTAGGCTCAATTTTTGCACTGATTAAGGTATAGACAGACTTGTCTATTCTTATACTTTATTTGCTATACACGGAGTTTCACAATGAATCGCATTCAAAAACTCGCCGCAGTACTCGTCATAGGCGGCGCTGTTTTATCTAACGCCAATGCTAACTCTGATTTCCAGACTGGCACAGCTGGATTGACTGCAACCACTAACTTAGATTTCCAGATTATTATCCCGAAATTTATCAGCTTTCAAGTCGGTTCAGCTGCAGCAACCATTGATATGTTGACGTTTACAGTACCCGCTGCAAACGTTGGTAATGCGACGGCTGTTGCTGG
>JACMMY010000193.1 GCA_014378805.1 Moraxellaceae bacterium | reverse complement strand
AAGGTGGCGATACGGTATTGGGTATGAGCTTGGCACATGGTGGTCACTTGACCCATGGTGCTAAAGTCAACTTCTCAGGTAAAACTTACAACGCAGTTCAATATGGTTTGAATGTTGAAACTGGCGAAGTGGATTACGATGAAGTAGAGCGTTTGGCGCTTGAGCACAAACCAAAAATGATTATCGCGGGTTTTTCTGCATACAGCCGCGTAATGGATTGGCAGCGTTTCCGTGACATAGCGGATAAGGTTGGTGCGTACTTGATGGTTGATATGGCTCACGTAGCAGGTCTGGTTGCGGCTGGTGTTTATCCAAGCCCAGTGAACATTGCTGACGTAACGACCACCACAACACATAAAACTCTACGTGGCCCACGTTCAGGTTTGATTTTGGCAAAAGCAAATGAAGCGATTGAAAAGAAACTTCAATCCGCAGTATTCCCAGGCAACCAAGGTGGCCCGTTGATGCATGCGATTGCAGCGAAAGCAATCTGCTTTAAAGAAGCGATGGATCCAAGCTTCAAAACTTACCAACAACAAGTCGTCACCAACGCACGTGCAATGGCGGCTGTATTGATTGCGCGCGGTTATGACATCGTATCTAAAGGTACAGATAATCATCTGTTCTTATTGTCATTGATCAAGCAAGATTTGACAGGTAAAGAAGCCGATGCATGGTTGGGTTCAGCAGGGATTACTGTGAACAAAAACGCTGTACCAAACGACCCGCGTTCACCATTCGTGACTTCTGGCATTCGTATCGGCACGCCAGCAATTACGACTCGTGGTTTCGGTGAAACTGAAGCAAGTGATTTGGCTAACTGGGTTGCAGATATCTTGGATAGCAAAGGTGATGAAACGGTCATTGCGAATACCAAAGCAAAAGTATCTGCGGTTTGTGCGAAATTTCCTGTCTATGCAAAAAGCGAATAGATGAGTCAGTGAGCCGTTTTATCCGGCTCAATATGAGGTTGATACAAAAAAACGGCTTCCAAGAGGAAGTCGTTTTTTTGTATGAGACTATTCGAGGTAGCAAAGAAATCTTCAAAAAGTCTTCAAGTTATTAACTGCATTTATAAGTTAAAATACGGATGAATTTTTGCATCTATTCTTTATTGTTGAATCCATTATGCCGCAATTGATTTGTCCACTATGTCATGAGACATTACAAATGAGCCCACCACAAGAAGGTGCTCAACATTCAAATCCAGTTTGGCGGTGTGTGGGCAACCATAGCTTTGATCTGGCGCGTGAAGGCTATCTGAATCTGCATTTGGTTCAGCACAAAAAAAGTAAAGATCCAGGTGATAATCCTGAAATGGTAAAGGCGCGTCGGGCGTTTTTGCATGCGGAGTATTATCAGCCATTGCGTGATGCAGTCGTCGAATTATTAACCCCATTACAAGCAACAAGTTTGTTGGATATCGGTTGTGGGGAAGGCTATTACACCAGTAGTTTTCGCAGCATCATTGATGACGTCATTGGTTTAGATATCGCCAAACCAGCCATTCAGCTTGCGGCAAAACGATTTAAAGACATCACATGGTTGGTCGGTAGTGGCGCAATGTTACCGCTTGCAACTGCTTCTGTGGAGATTGCGAGTAGTATGTTTAGTCCATTACCGATTGCGGAAATGGTGCGCGTGCTCAAATCTGAAGGTTTTGTGCTGGTTGTGACGCCAGCGCCAACGCATTTATGGACAGTGCGGGAAGGGTTGTTTGATGAGGTTCAAGCGCATGAACCTGATAAGTTTTTAGCAGGATTTGATGAGCAATTTACGCTGCATACTAGACGTGAGGTGTCATTTCCATTGATCTTGCCTAATCAAGCACTTAAAGATTTGTTATGCATGACGCCGTATGTCTGGAAGGCAAAACCTGAGAAACGTGCTGCGCTAGAGTTGCTGGAAAAGTTTGAGACTGTAGCTGCGTTTACGGTGTTTTTGTTTAAGAAGAAATAGCGGAGAGGGCTTATTGTAAATATGCTAGTATTTTGTATGATTGTGATAAAAAATCGTGGAGTTAATAATTGATAATATCAAGGGTTTGATGGTTAATGAAAGAGATTAATACACATTACAATAATCTAAAAGTTGCGCGGAATGCTCCACAAGAGGTTATCCGTGCTGCTTATATGGCGCTATCAAAACAATATCATCCGGATCGAAACTCTGGAAGTTCAGAGTCCAACAGAATAATGAGTATTATAAACGCATCATACGAGGTACTTTCTGATCCAATCAAACGTAGAGATCATGATTCGTGGATTCTCAAAATGGAAGAAGAAAATAAATATAATTCTGAAAGTTTATCAAGACAAGATTTTTCCAGCGGAAAGGTTAAGCCAACTGAGAGATCAGTAAGGAAACGATTCAGCTCAAGCGATAGATGGATTGGTTTAAGTACTCTTTTTATTATAGTTGCTTCAGTTTGCCTTTCATCATATGAATCAAGCCCCTCATCAGTATCTCAACCTTATACGCCAGAGCCAGTGGAAACATCCGAGCAAGAACCAAGATCATCTTATCAAGAGCAAGCTTCACCCTCAGTTACAGAAAATACTCAAGGACAGCCAAAATCTGTAGCACTAAGAATTGCCCCCAATGGTCAAGCATGGCCAAAATCAGCTGGTTATGTTAAAGGGTATGAAAAATTGAATATGGATGGTCTTTCAACTGTAACAGTTGATAATAGCCAAAATAATACAGCGGTATTTGTTAAGCTCATTTCATCAGATGGTTCAGTAGCTTATCCAGTGCGTCAATTTTACATACCTGCTTTCGGTGGATTTATTTTAAGGGATGTGAGTAAAGGGAATTACGATATTCGGTATCGCGATTTGAGTGATGGTCGATTGTCTCGTTCAGATTCGTTTAATGTTGAAGAAATTGAAACATCAGAAGGAAAGCAGTTTAGTAATATTACGATGACATTATATAAAATGCAAAACGGAAACTTTAAAACCTATCCAATACAAGAGTCTGATTTTTAGCTAACTAAACAGACTTCGTCACAATGAACTGATATTTACGTGACGATAAATGTCAGTTTTTTTTGAAAAGTGACAATACTTAAGATGTACTAGAAAGTGAGTTGTAAGACTCATTTTATGGGACATGAATTTGAATCATTTTAATCAAAAAAATAATTCGAAATTTTTTATAAAAATATTTATTTAATAAAAATATTATTTTCAATGACTTGTTTTGAATTTTTGGCTTATTTTTTCGTTGGGAGCTGAGTTGTAAAACGGTTTAATTTATGGAGCGAAACTTGGTATGCTAATTGCTATCTAGAGAGCAGGTAAAGGTGAATTTCTGGGGAGAAAATCAAATGTTAAATCGTGATCAAATGCATAGTCTAGGACGTTTCACTTTTCTCATGCGCCAAACATATAATTATAAAGTGCAAGTTGAGCGTTTTATTAAAGATGCGGATTATCAAAATCAAATGTTAGCGCTTGCTGCAAGAATTAGTGATGACACCAGTGATGAGCTATTAGAGCTATCGATGGCGTTGGGTGCAAAATTGGACTGCGTCGCATAATTTTTTGCCACAGGCTTAGTCTTCTGTGCAAATGTGTTCTGATGCTGCTTAAATTGCCATCACGTTTATTTATTGAATATCTTTGGTTGTCACCTGACCGTCATTCTGGTTTTTAGGCAGAACTAATAGCGGATCGACTCTCGCATTATTCAAGCTCACACTAAAATGCAAGTGCGGCCCTGTCGCCCGTCCTGTTTTTCCAACCAAACCAATCACACCACCTTGCTTAACGGTTTGTCCAGTTTTGACATCAATACGGCTCAAATGACACAACATCGTCACTATGCCTTGCCCATGATCAATCATCACGGTTTGCCCATTAAAAAAATAATCACCGGTCTGAACGACAACACCATTTGCAGGTGCAAGGACGACCGTACCGAAGCCAGCTGCGATATCCAAGCCAGCATGAGGCGCACGCGGTTCACCATTAAAGAAGCGCTTAAAACCAAAAGTACTGGAAATTTTGCCAAGTGCTGGCCAAATGAATTTTGTAAAATGCGTGGTTTGGATAGCGCTAAACTTTTTATAAACGATGGCTTGCTCAGTAGCCTCACGTTGATATCGTGCGAGTTGCTCTGGATCTGGTGCGACTTTACTTTGATCGGTAATGGTCAGGCGTTGTTCTGGATAAGCGTATTCGGCAACGCTAAAATCAAAATGAGCTTTGTCCGTGTTCAGCAGATGCACGCCTGTCTGGATCGTGATTGGAAGTCCGACGATCGCGTATTTTTTATGATCCTCAACAACCAACACGACAGGACGATCACCAAAACTCGCAGTTGTTGTGTCTGATGAGACTTCAATCACGGCGATGCCTCCCGCACGACGTGAGTCTTGGGGCAAATCGGCATGACTGAATGTCGTCAATAAACTCAATGCGCCAAAAAGGAGTGCTGTGCATGAGGTATTAGTGAAAAAGAGACGCACATTTTGCTCCAAAAGAATGCCAAATCATAAGCGATTCAAAAATTATTCCTAATCATAGAGTAATTTGTTTAAAAAACTCGGGAAGATATAAAAAAAGATACAAATTTTTAAAATATTATTTT
>JACMMY010000192.1 GCA_014378805.1 Moraxellaceae bacterium | reverse complement strand
GGGGTAATGCACGCCGAGATAAACTCTTGATAAACCCATCAATAACAGCCACGCAAAAGCAAAACACGAAACCGCAAACCGCCATTTTGTTTGCCAATACAGTATGATAAAAATGCCTGCAAAAGCAGCAGCATAAACACTATGTCCACTCGGAAAAGATGCGCCATAATCTGGAACTAATCGCGGCCAGAGCATAGGGCGCGGTCGATCAACGATGACTTTGAGCAACCATGAAAGACTGGTTGAACCGACCACTGATATGATAATAAAGAAAATATTTTTAGATTTTATGTATGCGCTGTGACCAACAAGCAGAAGTACCACGATCATCGCAGTGGGCATCCCACCCAGATAAGACAAGTTCATCGCCAATTGATCATAGCGAGGATTAGCAAACTGGTGAATTTGCCAAATCAACTGCCGATCGAAATCGAACAAAGCGGTTTGATTAAGATGCGAGGTTATGAAAAGAAGTAAAAACAGAGGGAAGATCACAAAGAACAACAGCAAGACTTGGTTTCTAAAAAGAATCTGTCGTGTGGATGACCCAATATCTCGCATGACAACTTCCGTTTTTATAGAGCATGTTTAAAACACTTGTATGATTATGGTAAAACACCTGTGGGTTCACGAAACCAGCTTTCAATGAATAGCACAGCCGCCATCGAATCGGCTGCAGGCGCCTTACCGCGGCGTTGAGCACTGATATGACGGACACCTTCGCGCGCTTCGCGTGTGGTCAAACGTTCATCAACCATCCAAACAGGCTTGTTCAATCGATGTTTTAAACGGCGAGCGAACTTACGCGCGCGTAAACATAACTCGGATTCCGTGTCATCCATATTGAGTGGCAATCCCACCAAACAGGCATCAGGCTGCCATTCTGCAAGCGTTTTATCCAACATATTCCAATCGGGAATCCCATCTTTCATCATCAGTAATGCAAGCGGAGATGCCGTTCCAGTTAAGGACATGCCAAAAGCGACACCTGTCTTTTGCGTTCCAAAATCAAATGCCATGATACTGCGATAGTCCAAATCAGCTAAATCAGGCATGTCCGATTTCACTCGACAGCCATGGTGAATTGACCCCAAACTTTGCTGCCGCAGCGGACCAACGTTCGTCGTACGGCAAATTAAACAACAGCTCCATATCAGGTTGACAGACCAGCCATTGACCACGTTTAATTTCGTCTTCAAGTTGACCCGGTGCCCAACTCGCAAACCCGAGCATGATTTGATAGTTATCGACCCCTTCGTTATGCGCGATCGCCTCTAAAATATCCTTGCTGGTGGTAATACAAACATTTTCGCTCACCGCAATCGAAGAATGCCAGACAGGTTGTCCCGTATGCATGACAAAACCGACTTCGGGTCGCAATGGACCACCCTGCAACACGGCATGAGGATCAACCAGATCAGACACGATCTGTAAATCAGACAAGAGTTCATTAATGCCGACCGTACTCGGACGATTCAGCAACAACCCCATCGCACCATCCTCATCATGGCGCGCGATATAAACCACAGCTTCTGCAAAAAAATCGTCCCGTGCAATCGCCTCTGCAACGCGCGGCGCAATCAAACAACGATGCGTTAAATATTTAGGCATAGGGGCATCCATATTCATTAAAAAGGTATTGTCGTTAAGATAATAAATGGCGTAATTTTAAAGTTTTACAAGGTTATGCTGACTCAATACTAACAAAATACCACCAATTACTATCAATATACGTTAAACGGTAGGATTGAGCCGACTATTGAGTAACCCTCTTGCATGGGAAAGGGTTGCTTCATTGATCTCCACACCTCCTGACATTCGCGCCAACTCGCTCACTCTCTCATCCTCACTCAATTGGCGTAAATAACTCGCGGCTTGCTCGCCTTGTTGCTTCTCAACCAATATATGCTGATGCCCTTGCGCTGCAACTTGCGGTTGATGGGTAATACACAGTACCTGCACCTCATTGCCTAATTTTCGCAATAATCGACCAACCACCTCTGCCGTACCGCCGCTAATGCCGACATCGACTTCATCGAAAACTAAGACAGGCGCTTCAGCATGTGCTGCAATCATCACTTGCATGACTAATGCAATCCGTGACAACTCCCCACCCGAAGCGACTTTTGCAAGGGGTTGCAAAGGCACACCGCGATTGGCACTAAACAATAAACGAATCTGACTGATACCATGAGCACTTGGCGAAACTGGCAAAAACTCAAAATCAAAACGCGCCTCAGGCAAAGACAATGGCTTAATTTGATCGGATAAATTTTGAATCAGTGGCTGACTAGCAATCTGCCGCGCTTGGTCCAGTAAAACTGCTGCGGCGTGATATGCTTGCTCTGCGTGCTCAACTTTAATCTGTAGCGAATCGGCATCGGCTAAGTCATCAAGCTTCCGTAATTCAATTTCCCAGCGTTCGTACTCTTGCTTGAGCGCATCAGGCGTTGTGCGATATTTGCGCGCTAAACGGTGAAACTCAGCGAGCAACTCATTAATTTGCGCCAAACGCTCTGGATCTAATACTTGTTCATCGGCAAATTGACGCAGGGTCGATACGGCTTCTTGCAACTCGGTTTGCGCGGTACTCAGTCCCGTGGCAACCGCTTCTAAGGCTTGGGCGCGACTGGCCTGCATTTCTGCTCGGCGCAACAATGACCCGAGCCGAGATAACACATTATCCTCGCCATCATCCAAACCTTCCAGCAACGCCGCTGTATCCAACATCATGCCTTCAAAGTGACTCAACCGATCATGCTCTTGTTCTAAATCTGCATAATCTTGGGAAACTAAGAGCTGCACATCTTCAATCGACGAATTCAGTAATGCTTGTCTTGCAAGCAAGGCTTCACGTTCCTGCAATGCACGATGTTGTTGCTTAACGAGGCTTTGCCATGATTTGTACAATCCACGAACATTTTCAGCCTGAGGTTGTAATTGTGCAGCCGTATCCAGCCAGCTCATCGGATATTCAGGTTTCAATAATTGTTGCTGACTATGTTGACCATACAACTGCACCAGCAGCTCACCCAGTTCGCGCAATTCCGCTAAACTGGTGGGTGTGCCATTGATCCACGCCTTACTGCGGCCTTCCGATAAAATAACTCGACGCAAACGCACTTCATTTTCATCATCAATATCCAGTAACTCACGCTCATTCAGCCATGTTCGTGCCGCGTCACTATGATGTAAATCAAACTGTGCGGTGATATCGGCTTTGTCCGCTCCGAAGCGCACGCTTTGCGCATCCATGCGCTCACCTAAACACGCGGCCAGACCATCCAGCAGAATAGACTTACCAGCGCCAGTCTCACCCGTGAGTACGGTAAAACCTGCATGTAAATCAAGCACCACATCGCGTGCCAAAGTGAAGTTCTGCAAACTCAGTCGCGTCAGCATGGGCAAACTAGCCTCTTAACTAGGATAAAATCAAAAATAAAATCTAGGATAAAAAATTTAAATAACACAGCCGTATCACTATATCTTACACCAGCCTAAAAGAGAATTGGGCAACCCACCATCAACCACGCGGTTTTAAATACTCCTTAGCACATGACGGCATCTATAAGACACTTCAGCGGCACATGATTATAGAAAGATGATCTTTACATCAATTAACAAACTGCTACACTTATCGATACAAATAATAAGGTTACGGCTGGAAAAAAGATGTCTCTCAGTCAATTGATTAGCCGTGCGCAAAGTGGGGATATGCCTACTCGTTTTGAGCTCAGCATTGCATTGATTAAAGGCAAAGGCATTAAAAAAGATGCTGACCGCGGCATGGCTATGATTCATCAATTAATCGATGAAAACTATGAGCCCGCAATGGAATTGTATGAAGAGCTTGAAGATCATAAAAAAATCAGAACAATTAAAGCGACAATATGAAAATCACGTAGATGTCTATATTCGAGAGAATAATTTAACCCGAGTTACAACATCCCCCTCATTAACAACACTCAATAGCGTTGGATTTGGACTTCGCGGCGAATCAGATTTTGATTACAGTACAATATCTTACGTGACAACACATTACTTCCTCGTTCTATTCTTACCTGTCATTCCAACTACACGTTATCGCGTGATCCGTACTGAGCGCGGTTATCGATTTTTAGGTAAAGTACATTTAAAGCCGACAGACTGGATTCCACTCCTCATTTGGATCATTGTCATTTTAATGTTCGATATTATTAGTTAACCCTATATAAAACAATTTCATGTAAACCGCATACTCATGCGTTGATTAAGGAGCTGGGGTGTCATGCAAAAAATATTTATTTTAGGGACGATTTTAGTCGCGTTGTTCCTCGGGTTAATTTACATCTACAACGTTGAAAATGACCTCGTCCGTATTCAGCATACTGGCGAACGCGCCATCGTTGAACCAATCGCCGATTATGAACAAACTGACTCGGGTACCGGGAGCAGTTTTTATGTCGCAACATTTTCCTTCAAAACATCAGATGGGCGAAAAATCATCAAATCACGCTCATTCCCCAGCGAATTAGTCGACGATATCAAAAGAAATCAGCCCATTGTCATCTGCTATAGACCCAATGATCCAGAAAATTTCATTTTTGAAAAATTCACGCCCAGTATTTTTCTATTTCTTTTTATTGTTCTGCTATTCCATATCGTCGCGGTTGCTTTTAAAAATGCACTCGTTGAATTAAAAAACAAACGCCACAACGATAATGTCCGCATCATTGCCTCACATTTAGAAAGGAAGTAATTCGATGCGTAAATCATTACAATTGAATTCACGCGCTTTATTTACAAAGCTTGGACTGAGCACAGTGCTGTGTTTAGCAATATCCTGCTCTTATGCCAACTCAAATAATACATCGACTTACAGTGATGCTGTGTTCGCCGCAAACGCGGTCAAAGCCCCTGTCGCTCAGGATGATGACGATAATTACAACTATCGAGGACGTTACGCGCAGATGAGCGCAGAAAAACAACAATTGCAAAAAATTGCAGAAGAACAGAAGGCCCACGATGCTCAAGTCTCGTCGATACCTAGACTGAATGAATCACATGCAGAATATCAAGCACGAATGGAAAAAGAACATAATCCAGTCTGGCTAAAGCATCAAGCACAAGCCAAGCTGCAGGCTCAGATCATCGCTCAACAAGAAGCTAAAAAGAATCAAAAACCGGTAGGTATAGCTTCCTCGCCTGTTAGAAGTGTTTTACCAAACAACAATTTAAATAAAACAGAGGCAGCGGATCAAACGATGACGACTGACGAGCTGAGTGCGTTACGTTTCAGTCCAACTCATCCACCTGAAATTTCTCCTGATTCAATCCCAAGGGAAATGTCGATGGGTAAATATATTACTTATTCGCTATTTTATTTAGTGGGTATAGTCTGGTCTGTCATCTTTTTCGTGGGGCTTATGCGCCGTCGTAATCAATAAATAGCAAATATGGCGTCCTGCAAAAACGCCTTAAGGGACGTCTTTTTTCACAATCTTCGATCACTCGAAGAAGAGTCGAAAGAGGTATAAATATACGATGGCTTGAAGGATTGTCACATTAGCAATTTATTCTATACACTCTCGCCTGTTTAGGCTGGTTCTCGTGATCTGGGGTTGTTAGAATATCCCCATCTTTTTGGAGAGTGTTATGACCCCTGCGCAATTCGACCAAGTCAGCGTCATCAAGAAATCAAATGTTTATTTCGATGGCAAATGCGTCAGCCATACTCTTTTATTTGCTGATGGTAGCAAAAAAACAATTGGTGTGATCTTACCGTCGAAGCTGACCTTCAATACTAGCGCGCCAGAACGTATGGAAATTATTTCGGGCGAGTGCCAAGTCACCCGTATTGGAAAGCCAACCGAACAATTCCGTAGCGGACAATCATTCTTTGTTGATGGCAATAGCAGCTTTGATATTGAAGCACTGTCTGTTTTGGACTATGTCTGCCACTTCGAAGGTTAATTCGCTTGATGCATCAAGGTGGTGACCCTATTAGGTTTTCAAGAAGGCTTTTTTTTGATTTGCTTAAAAGTTCTTCTTGGGACCCGATAAATACCCTATAAACTACGCCATCTCACTCAAAATATTCCAAGCATTTAACGCAACACATAATAATCACTTAAATCTAATCTGTCATATTTATAACATGATCCCTATAGAGTCAGAATGAAGATTATTAGATAATTGAATGATAGTTTCTTAAAAAAAGCAATTCCACCGAAATTTGATCTTAAATCAATCTCAACAGACTCGGTGATTACAGCGGTTGGCATTGGCATTCTTGGCGATGGTCGGTAGGATTCTCGTGTTGGATGGTTTCGACATCCATAATGCTTATTTGTATGCTGCGATGGGCTTCTCTTTAACTGCAGAATTATTGAACATTCGCGCTCGTGGTAAAACCTTACGCCATGCAAAGAAACATCCGCAAAGCTAAGTTTAATGAGCGATGAGGTATACCAAAACCGACTTCATGAGAAGTCGGTTTTTTATTTTCAGCTTATTTTGAACACGGTGACTTCGCAAAAGAACGACGCAATCCACGTAATATGTGCGAATATTTTGATTCAAATTCGTTAGAATACTCACTATTAAACATCACCTTGTTAAAACGATTTTTTAAATCGGCTTTAACAGACTTACATTCGAGTAAATCATGGCAAAACCTACAAAATCAGTTGAGCATCATTTCGGTTTACATGCCGTAGAGTCACTGTTGAATACTATGCCCGAACAAATTCTCGGATTATTTGTCCTACAAGGTCGTGATGACGAGCGCTTATATGAACTGATCAAACAAGCCGAACCACATGGTATTTCTGTGCAAAAAGCAAGCCGAGACACATTAAGTAAGATGTCTGAAGGCGCGCAGCATCAAGGGATTGTGGCCGCAGTTCGTCCTGCGCCAGTCCTTGATGAAAGTGACTTAGCTCAACTGGTTCAAAACACTGACGATGTATTGCTGCTTGTTCTGGATCAAGTGACCGACCCACATAACCTTGGTGCATGTATGCGGACTGCTGCTGCTATGGGTGTGCACGGTGTAATTGCGCCGCGTGATCGCGCAGTGGGTTTAACGCCAACCGCGCGTAAAGTCGCTGCGGGTGCGGTTGAACTTGTACCATTCTTCCAAGTCACTAATTTGGCGCGTACATTGGTTGCCTTGCAAGAACAAGGTGTACAAACCGTCGGCACCTTACTCGATGAAAACGCAAAGCCAATCCATCAAATTGATTTGACAGGTAAACTTGCGATCATTATGGGCGCCGAAGATACGGGCTTACGTCGTCTCACACAAACCCATTGCGATTATCTTGCGTATATTCCGATGACGGGAAAACTGCAAAGCCTCAACGTCAGTGTCGCTACAGGAATGGCACTCTATGAAGCCTGTCGACAACGACAATCTTCGTAACCGCCGAACTTTTTCTGGAGCAAATCCGTGCAATACGCTGATGATCAACGACCTCAGACGCCTTCGATGTTATCTGAGCAAGCAAAAAGAACACATCTGATTGGCTATGGTTTGCTCGCAATCACCATGTTGATTTGGGGAAGTTTTACCCTCATTTCACGTTTCGGTGCAACTCAAACCATGACGACATGGGATATCGGCGCACTACGTTTTTTGACTGCAAGTTTAGTCTTAATTCCCATTCAAATTTATCGCCGTGAATGGCGATTTTTACTGGATATCCGTATCTTAGTACTGGCATTGATCGGCGGTGTAGCCTACTCCATCTTCGTCTACGAAGGATTCGGTCACGCTCCCGCAGCACATGCCGCTATTTGGATGAATGGTCTGCTGCCTTTTTGGACAGCAATTGCAGCACTGATTATCTTACGTGAAGCGCTGAGTCGTGATAATTGGCTCAGTTTATCGGTGATCGCGATTGGCTTGATTGGGATGAGTTCGCTAATGTATGCAGAACACGAATTCGTTCTCGGCATTGGCGATTTGTTTTTTGTACTCGCATCCCTATCTTGGGGGATTTACACCGCTTTACTTAAACGCTGGATGTTACCTCCGTGGCAAGCCATGGCAGGCGTTGCGCTGCTCTCAACACTGATTTACCTACCCATCTACGTTTTGTTTTTACCAAGTCGATTGGCTGAGGCGACGTTACAGCAAATCCTCACTCAAGCCATATTCCAAGGTATTTTCGTCGTAATTATCGCCATGCTGAGCTTTATTGGTGCAGTAGAACGTTTAGGCGCTGTTAAAGTCGGGAGTATTCTGGCTTTGGCACCTCTTTTAGCCTCATTGGCAGCAGTTCCTCTATTGGGAGAGCCTTTATCACTGGCAATGATTATCGGCTTGATTGCGGTTAGTATCGGCGCGTTGCAGCCTTGGCGATTATTTCGTAAGGATTAAACAGGTGGATACTATTTTTGCTACTCATTAATCAATTTTGCACCGCTCAGAACGCCTATTGAGCGGTGATCTACCATCAATAAATCAGACATTGTTGACGTTTAAAACTATATGATTTGAATCGGACAGACATCCGCAGCACTAAAAGATATGACTAAAAAGGATTAATGTAATTGTTTTTAAAAAGTGCTGATTAAAAAAATATGCTAGTTAGCACACATCTTCAAATATGTCTCATGTACCACTTGCAATTGGACATATAAATGAACCAACTCTCCATCATTGAGTACAATATCGTCCGCAAGCGTTAAGCGATCATTGCGATGGATCTGCACAGCAATAATGCGATCTATCGATTCATGCGTTTGCCCATCTCGTGAGCCAGCGCGAGTTCGCTGCACAGATTCGGGCACATCGATGACTAAGATCCGTTGGCATAAACTGGCCAAACCAGCTTTACCCGATTCTAATAATAAAGGGGAAACCAGAATCACATAGGGAGAAATAGCTGCCTGTAGTTGCAATAACATTGCGGAATAAATGCGTGAATGCGTAATCTGTTCTAATTTTTTTCGATCTTCAGGATGTTCAAAGACATGCTGGCGTAGCGCAGCTCGATTTAAACTGCCGTCTGTAAGAAGTGCCCAATCACCAAAAGTTTGAGTAATTTCAAACAGTGCAGGCTCACCAATCGCAACGACTTCACGAGCAACGACATCAGCATCAACAACGCTAATCCCTTGTGCAACAAACCAATCACTTGCGGCCGTCTTACCACAGCCGATACCACCCGTTAATCCAATAATAAACATAGGCTTAATGATACATACCTAAGTAAGTTGTCACTAACGCAGGTCCCCAAAGCAAAGAAATCCAACCAGCAATGGCAATATAAGGACCAAAAGCAAAGGGTTGATTTTCTTGGCGAACTTTGAGTAATACAATTCCGATTATGGCACCAACAAACGAAGATAGTAAAATAATCAACGGCAGCTGCATCGGACCTAACCAAGCTCCTAATGCAGCGAGTAATTTAAAATCACCATACCCCATGCCCTCCTTTCCTGTGATGATCTTAAATAGAATATAGACCACCCAGAGTACAAGAAAGCCGATCACATAACCCCAAATTGCTTCGGTTGGTGAAACAAACAGACTATGCGCATTAACAAATAAACCAGCAGCAGCAAGAGGTAACGTAATTCGATCAGGCAGTAATTGTGTATCGAAATCAATCCCTGTAAGCGCAATCAACGCCCACGTCAGACCTAGTGCACACAGCATTTTTGCCGTTGGACCAAATACAAGAAAGACTGCAATCGATGCCAACATCGTTAATAATTCTACGACTGGATAGCGAACACCGATTAAATCGCCGCATGAACTACAACGTCCACGCAATGCAATCCAACTTAACAGCGGAATATTTTCATACCAGCGAATTTTATGGGCACATGAAGAACACCTTGAAGCAGGCTTACTTAATGTAATGCTTTCATAAACATACGGGACGCGATTCGGATTTAATTGATCGTGAAGCAAAATCGAACAATCAGTTCGCCATTCACTCTCCATCATTCGGGGTAGTCTATAAATCAAAACATTTAAAAAACTACCCACACATAATCCCAAAAATGCGACCAACGTTGCCGCTAACCACGGCGTAGCGATCATAACGCTGATTGACTCTTGTAACAGCATCAAATCACCGAACCCATTTGGAAGATTGGAAGATACATCGCAACGACCAAACCACCTACTAATACGCCAAGAATCGCCATAATCATCGGCTCCATGAGCGCGGTTAAGCCATCAACCGCGTTATCAACCTCATTTTCGAAATGCGTAGCAACTTTATCAAGCATCGCATCTAAAGCACCCGACTCCTCACCAATCGCAACCATTTGGATCGCCATAGAAGGAAATCGATTTGTTGTTCGCATTGAAAACTGTAGCTGTTGTCCCGTAGAAACATCATCACGAATTTGCATCGTTGCTTTACGATAAATGACGTTGCCTGTTGCACCCGCTGTTGACTCCAGCGCATCAATCAACGGTACGCCAGCAGCGAAAGTCGTTGCTAAAGTCCGAGCAAAGCGAGCAATAATCGCCTTGTAAACTAAATCTCCGAAAATCGGCATTTTTAGAATCGTCTTGTCTAAAAAATCACGGAATTTCTCACTCCGTTTATGCGATTCTCGAAAAATACCAACTGCCAAGACAATGACGCCAATCAAAACAAACCAATAAGATTGCATCCATTGAGACATATCCACGACCATTTGCGTAAAGGCGGGCAATTCAGCACCAAATGATGAAAACAAATCGCTGAACACAGGTACGACTTTCACCATCAAAATAATCGTAACAACCAACGCAACAATAATAACCGCCATGGGATATTTCATCGCTTTCTTAATTTTCATCTTGAGCAGTTCGCTTTTTTCTTTATAAATCGCAACGCGATCCAGCATCGTTTCAAGCGCACCAGACTGCTCCCCCGATGCCACTAGCGAACAAAACAAATCATCAAAATACTGCGGGTATTTCTTCAAGGATCCTGCGAAGGTATTCCCACCCTCAACTTCACCCTTAATCCCAAGTACAACCTCGCGCATTGTAGGATTATCAAGTCCCTCTGCAACAATCTCATAGGTTTGTACCAATGGAACACCTGCTTTCATCATTGTTGCCAATTGACGCGTAAAAATCGCGATATCCATTGGACTAATTTTTTTCTTGGTCAAAAACTCAAGAGGGTTCTTGGATTTTTTACGAATACTCGTGACATTGACGCCCTGCTTACGCAAAACAGCCTTAGCCAAAGCCATATTTTTGCTTGGGATTTCACCCTTAATTTTCTGTCCACGTCGATTCGTTCCCTCGTAAAGGAAATTCGGCATATCTTCTGCTTTATTGACGGCCATGTTTGCTCTCTTTATTAGCGTGTTGCTATTCGAACTTCAAAAGCAACACATCATCCCTTATTTCTTAATTGCTCACATAAATGCGAGACAACAACTCTTTCAAAATTTTACCTTTTTATACAAACGAGCCTTGTTTTAAGCAAGGTTAATTTATATCGCAACTTAAATCCGTTACTCGCCGCCAGTGACACGGTTAATTTCTTGTAAACTCGTAACACCCTGCATCACTTTTTCCAAACCTGAACGACGCAAATCATTAAATCCTGCACGTCGTGCTGCTTCAGCAATTTCAATCGAATTACCTTCTTCCATAATGATTCGAGCGATCTCTGATGTGACTTTCATCACCTCGTAGATTCCGACTCGACCCTTATAACCATCTCGACATTCTGAACAACCGACAGGCTGATAAACCTTAAAACCTGTTGCAATATCCTCATCAGTAAAACCCATTTCTTTTAAACTTTTTTTTGGAATATCAGAAAGTTGCTTACATGCTGGACACAATCTACGCGTTAATCGCTGAGCGATGACCAAATTAACCGATGTAGCAATATTAAAAGAAGGAACACCCATATTGCGCAAACGCGTCAATGTTTCAGGCGCACTATTCGTATGTAGCGTTGACATGACCATATGACCTGTCTGCGCCGCTTTAACCGCAATCTCTGCAGTTTCTAGATCACGAATTTCACCGACCATCACAATATCAGGATCTTGACGTAAGAAAGCGCGCAGTGCGACAGCAAAAGTCAGTCCCGTTTTTAAGTTAACCTGAACCTGATTAATCCCTTCAAGATTAATTTCTACAGGATCTTCCGCCGTGGAAATATTGGTATCAACTGTATTTAAGATATTCAAACCCGTGTACAACGATACTGTTTTACCAGAACCAGTCGGGCCTGTAATCAGCAACATCCCTTGAGGACGCTCAAGAGCTGCCATAAATAACTCTTTTTGTGCTGGCTCATAACCCAATGCATCAATCCCAAGCATCGCACTCGAAGCATCCAAAATACGTAAAACGATTTTTTCACCATACAGCGTTGGTAATGAGTTTACACGGAAATCAATCGCTTTCGTTTTAGATACTTTAAGTTTTATCCGACCATCTTGTGGCATTCGGCGTTCTGAAATATCCATCTGCGACATGACTTTTAAACGCGCTGCCAACTTATTCGCCATTTGAATTGGAGGTTTAGCAACTTCACGCATGACACCATCAACGCGATAACGTATACGATAACTTTTTTCGTAAGGCTCGAAATGTAAATCCGAGGCACCCATCCGAATCGCATCGACCAGCATTTTATTAATAAATTTAACAACGGGCGCTTCTTCAGCACCACTCGCACCATTATCTGTATTTTTATCACTGGTATTTTCAGTTTCAACATCTAAGTCTGAATCACCCTCAAAACCACTGAATTCTGCAGTAGTCATTACCTCATATTGGCGCTCTATCAACTTAACAAGCTTATCTTCCTCAACAACCACCGCTTCGACAGCAAGTCGACTGCCAAAACGAATCGCCTCCAAAGCATCTGCACGCGTTGGATCGCTCATCGCAACAAACAGTCGAGAACCGCGTTTATAGATTGGGATTACAGAGAATTGGCGAATAATTTTTTCGTCAATAATATCTTTCGGAATAATTTCAGGATCAAGCGTATCCAAATCGAATAAAGCGTCACCAAACTCACGGGCGATGACCCAAGCAATCTTGTCTGCTTTGGCTAACTTTCGAGTGACCAAATAGTTAATGAGCGTTACTTTTTCCATCTGAGCGTCAGTAATCGCGCGCTGCATCATTTCAGCACTGACGATCCCTTCATTGACAATCTGACGGGCTAACCCCCCAAAAGATATTGGTTGTCCAGACATTAACTCTATCATCCGTTAGTTATCAGCTATCTCACATCCGTGAGTTCTCTGACTATAACGCACTCAGTCGGCGCGTACAATCAGATAAAACAGGTTGTAGGTGATTTTAAAGTAACATGAACCAGTTTAGATAAATTTTTCATCAATTATCTGATGTCTTTATCATTATTTTTACATCTCGTTATCATTAGCTCGATAAATCACTCGGCATCGGTGAAAAATATGTAAACCTAGGCACAGTTTTTCCATTATCTAAACTTACCGATTCAATAAACATTGATAGCGGCCTAACCCAAATACTGAAATCATCATATAAACAACGATAAACAACGAGCCATTCGCGCGTTTCAGAATGCCGAGCCGTTGCCAAAACTTGATAATACTGCCCTTTATAATGACGGTAACGTCCTTCTTTTAACTGACTCATCGCTTGATCTAAACCCTCTTGCATACTCGCTTCCAACATTTCTTGAACCTCAATTGATGTTTTTTCAGGTGCACTTTGCGCTAGAATTACCCTAAATCTAAAATGAAAAGCGCTTAATATGTCTACGTCTACAACGATTACACCCTCAACAACCGCGATTCGTCAGCATTGGGTCATTGGCAACTGGAAAATGAATCCAAGCCTTGCTACCGCAAAATCACTTACCGAGAAGTTATCAGAAAATCTTGTAAAAACAACATCATTATCCAGATGTAAACTGGCGATTGCACCCACTACACTACACATGCTCGCAATAAAAAGTATTCTTGAACAAGCTTCTGCTCAGATTCAACTGGTCGCGCAAGACACCGCAATCACGCGCAACACAGGTGCTTTTACTGGTGATATTTCAGCAGACCTACTTAAAGAAGCAGGTATCGAATGGGTCATTATCGGTCATTCAGAGCGCCGCACCATCCATCATGAAGATGAAAAGTTAATCAGTCAAAAAATTCGCGCGACACTTGATACGGGTTTGGGTGTCATTTGGTGTGTTGGTGAAACTTTAGAACAGCGAGAAGCAGGTCAAGCGATGAATGTCGTCACCGCCCAAATCCAAGCACATACCGATATTTTAACAAATATAGACATCAATAAACTGATCATTGCTTATGAACCTGTTTGGGCCATTGGCACTGGACGCACCGCCAGCCCTGAAGATGCACAACAAATGCATGGCTCATTACGTCAGATGCTGACTCAGATAAGAGCTGAGTTAAATCAGACCAGCCTACTTTACGGCGGCAGTGTAAAGTCGGATAATGCGTACTTGCTCGCCAAATGTCCTGATATTGACGGTGCGTTGGTGGGTGGTGCATCACTTGATGCTGATTCTTTTTTGCAAATCGCCCAAGCGTTTGATATCGCCTAAGCGTGGAGATGAACGTGGAAACGCTGGTTCTGGTATTACATATTTTGGTTGCACTGGGCATGATCGGTCTGATTTTGCTTCAACAAGGTAAAGGCGCTGAAGCCGGCGCATCATTTGGTGCAGGTGCATCAAACACCGTTTTTGGCGCATCGGGTTCTGCTAACTTCTTAACAAAATCAACTGCAGTACTGACAACTATTTTCTTCATAACCAGTTTAACGCTGGCAATTTTCGCCAAACATAATGCGCAAGAATTGTACAGTTTGACTGCACCAGCGTCGACGCCTGTGACTTCCGCGCCAGCACCAGTCACAACAATTCCAACAACACCTGCACAAACCCCTTCCAATCCGTAGTTTAATCAAGTAGACTTGTCGTCCTTCTTGCGGGGGTGGTGGAATTGGTAGACACGCTACCTTGAGGTGGTAGTGCTTAACAGCGTGGGGGTTCAAGTCCCCCCTTCCGCACCATGATTTTATAATTTGTTGAAATGAAATAATTTATTTTTCACTGAATACAAAATATAAATATTGGAGTCAAGCAAATTAAATGTTGACAGAAGGTAAGGATAGGCATAATATGCCATCCAGTTGATGCGGGGTGGAGCAGTCTGGTAGCTCGTCGGGCTCATAACCCGAAGGTCGTTGGTTCAAATCCAGCCCCCGCTACCACTTATTTTGGAAGACGCAGAGAACGAACAGCATTGCTTAAGTTCTTGTGATTTTTCGTACAGTAGTTTAATTATCACCAGATATTTAAATGACCTGTTAAAGAATGGGCTAATGCCCATTTTTTGTTTTTGTCGTTCACGTTACTTGAATGCTTCTTGAATATTGTTTTTTGCGTGTGACGTCTTGAAGAACAAGCGGCTGAATAACCGTACTACCGTGATGTGATATTCCATTACTATATAGAACAGCGTACAGACCAAACATGAAGCTATCCCAAAAAACCCAAACTCTTTTTGATCTCATACAACCTGCAGTTGCAGTGTGTGGCGTCGATCTGTGGGGACTTGAATTTCTGCCGCAAGGTAAACGTTCATTATTACGTATTTATATTGATCGCCCAGATATCACTGGCGAGAAACCCGCACTGCCAGCGGGTTTCTCTGTTCCTGCGTCTAATCCAGATCAAGCGGATATCGAACCCGCTGCTGATCTCGATAATGCCTCAGATGAAGACTTTGATGGTGAAACCTCAGAAGTGGGTGTCGGTATCGGCGTGCAAGACTGTGTGAAAGTCACCCATCAAGTGAATGGTGTGCTGGATGTGCATGATCCGATTTCAGGTGAATATGTCCTTGAAGTGTCGTCACCCGGTTGGGATCGTCCATTTTTTACCTTAGATCAAATGCTTGGCTTTGTCGGTCAAACTGTTCATTTACGTTTGATTGCACCCGTTTCAAATCGTCGCAAACTCACAGGTCTACTCGTTTCAATTGAAAATGAAGTATTAACCGTGACGTTAGAGGGTGCAAATGTCATCATTGACGCAGATAATATTGATAAAGCAAATTTGGTATATGCACCCGTTTAACGATGTGAGTAGATGATCTCTGCTCGGCGCATCACCCGTAACATCTCTTTCAGTATCAGTAGTACTGTTTTGGTTTTTTTAGATTAACTTTTTAAAATGATTTCGAAATCAAAGGTGACCTATGAGTCGTGAAATTCTGACCGTCGTGGAAGTCGTCAGCAACGAAAAAGGCGTAAGCCGTGAAGCAATTTTCGAGGCTATGGAACAGGCGCTCGTTGCTGCAACTAAGAAAAAATTCTACGAACACGATGAAGTTGATCTCCGTGTAGCCATCGATCGTAAGACTGGTGAATACGATACTTTTCGTGTTTGGACTGTTGTTGCAGATGAAGATCATGAAATGCCGGGGCTACAAGATGCCCTATCTGACTTAGATCCAACGCAGTGGAAACTGGGTGATGTTCGCGAAGAACAGATTCCATCGATTGAATTTGGTCGTATCGCCGCACAAATGGCCAAGCAAGTGCTTGTGCAAAAAATTCGAGAAGCTGAACGCGCAATGATCGCCGATGAATACGCAGAGCGTGTTGGCGAACTGATTTATGGTGAAGTAAAAAAACAAACCAAAGATGGGTTTATTATTGATTTAGGTAATAACGCTGAAGGTTATTTAGCGCGCGAAGAAATGATTCCTCGTGAAATGTTGCGTGCAAAACAACGCGTAACGGCTATTCTGTATAGCGTAAATCGTGATGGCAAAGGTGCACAGCTTCTGTTATCTCGTTCACGTCCAGAAATGCTGATTGCATTGATGCGTAAAGAAGTTCCTGAAATTAGTGAAGAAATTATTGAAGTCAAAGGGGCTGCACGTCAACCAGGCGTTCGCGCAAAAATCGCTGTTAAAACCAACGATCATCGCATTGATGCGGTTGGCGCGTGTATCGGTATGCGTGGCACACGTATTCAAGCGGTACAGCAAGAACTGGAAGGCGAGCGCATTGACGTGGTGATCTGGTCTGATGATCCTGCACAATATATCGCCAGCGCACTTGAGCCAGCAGACGTATCAGGTATTGTGCTCGATGAAGATGCACACAGTGCGGACATTATTTTTGCTGCAAGCGATCAACTTGCGCGCGCAATCGGTACACAAGGTCAAAACGTACGTTTGGCCTCTGAATTGACTGGCTATCGTCTTGATATGATGCTGGAAGATGAATACCGTGCTCGTCAACAATCAGAATCACAACAATATGTGGATCTGTTTATCCAACGTTTAGAAATTGAACAAGATTTAGCCGGTGCATTGGTTGAACTCGGCTTCACTTCGTTGGATGAAGTGGCTTATGTGCCAGCTGAAACCTTTCATGAAATTGAAGGGTTGGATGACGATACTATCGCCATGTTGCAATCTCGCGCTAAAGACGCATCGATTGCGGATGAATTATTGCAACAAGAAAGCATTCAAGATCCAAGTGATGAATTGCTCGCCATGGAAGGGATGGAGCGTGAGTTGGCGTTCTCATTAGCCGCGAATGGTATCGTGACCATCGATGACTTAGCAGACCAAGCCGTTGGTGATCTCGAAGACTTAGGCGTCGATGCAGCGACTGCAGGTCAATTGATTATGAAAGCCCGCGAATCATGGTTTAACTAATTCAAGCGTGACGCACTTTGTTCGCAAGGTGCGTCTAAATTTTTTAGCGTGTGCTTGATGATGTTTAGGCTCGCGCCCTCACAACGATTGGAGTTGTACTGGCATGGTTTTCTTAATATGAGCGCCCTGCGCAGGGTCATCAACAGGATGGCCCACATGATTTAACTTAATGATTTTGAATGTTGGTTTTGAGTATATAAGGTAGCAGCACATGGCGGATAAATCCGTAAACGAATTAGCACAACAAGTTGGTCGCCCAGTCGAAAAATTACTGGCACAACTGGTTGAAGCAGGATTACCTGCGCGAACAGCATCAGGGCTTGTCACCGATAGTGAACAAGAAAAATTGGTTGCTCATTTAAGACAGAGCCACGGTCAAGCCGCCCAAGACAAGCAAATTACCTTACAGCGTAAAACGCTGGGGACTGCTAAAGTTGCCAGCTCTAACGGTAAAGCAAAAACCATTAACGTTGAAGTGCGAAAAAAGCATACGTTCGTTAAACCTGATCCTTCAGTGCAAATCGCTGAACGTGCAAAGCTTGAATTAGAGGCCAAAGCACGCATTCAAGCCAGTATTCAAGCATCTGCGCAAGAAAAAGCCCAAGATAATAAATCTGATGAAGTAAAAGCAGCTGAAAAAGCACGCGCTGAAGCAGACGCAAAACATCAAGCGACCCTTGATGCAATGCGTCAACAAACTGATAAGAAAGCATCAGAAAAGAAAGAAGTCGTCGTTAAAAAACGTGCGGTTAAAATTAATGAAACGCCTGAACAGAAAAAAGTTCGCGAAGCTGAAGAAGCGCGTTTAGAAGCCGCGCGTCGCGTCGCTGCCGAAGCTGCG
>JACMMY010000191.1 GCA_014378805.1 Moraxellaceae bacterium | reverse complement strand
CGCATGTCGCGGTAGAAGTATTCCATGCGTAACTGCTTACGATCGCCTACCCACTCAGTAAACTCATCGGCTGAGGCAATAAAACGGTCATCGGGTAGTAAGATCACATCACTACCGAGCAATAACTCCCGCACGCGCCATTCTCCAGGTTCAGTAGCGCGTATTTGTTGTGGGTTTAGACGCGTTGTTGCTGAGGCAAGTTCTGCGGCAAAACTGCCCTGATTATTCGCGTCATCCAACTTCACATAATTGACAGTCCAACCCATATTCTTTAACGCTTCGGCAAAATGGCGCATCGCAGAAAATAGGAATGCAATTTTCTTCTTGTGATGTTTTACATAGGTCGCTTCATCCATGACCTCAACCATCAAAATGCGGTCTTGAGCTGGATCAGCATTCTGTAAACTAGAGATGTTGTAGGTTAATTGATCACCAAGGATCAGGATCAGGTTACGTATCGTCGCCATCAGAAATCCATTGTTAATTGTTTGTCATTGGCAGGTGTTTGTTTGGTTCTCTGCTTGCCGGATGTCGTCGGCTTCGTCGATTTTCGGCTAGCATGTTTCCGCACAATTTGCTGCGCGGTCGCCTGATGATCAGGTCGATGACGAACCTGATAAATCGCCTCGCGTGCGGCTTTCGCAGCAGTCGCGCAATCGACGATGGGCGGAGGATAATCAACCTTGTCAGCGGCTAGCCAAAGCCATGGCTCATGAATAAACGCGTCTGGAATGCTCGCCAATTCAGGAACATATTTGCGGATAAAAATACCCCGCTCGTCATGGTCATATCCCTGTTTAATCGGGTTATAGATTCGAGCAGTGTTGATCCCCGTCGTGCCAGATTGCATCTGTACCTGCGACCAATGAATACCCGGTTCATAATCCACAAATTTACGCGCCAGATGCAGGCCACTCTCACGCCAAGGCAGCCAAAGGTGATAGCTCGCAAACGACATCAACATCGCCCGCATCCTAAAATTAATCCAGCCATGTTGATTCAACGCGCGCATGCAGGCATCGACAAACGGGTATCCCGTGTTGCCCGCACTCCAAGCTTCTAAACGTTCTGGAACGGCAACATCGGGACGTAATCCATCATAAGCACGGTGCATATTTTCGAACTCTATCCGCGGTTCGTCCTCAAGCTTTTGCATAAAGTGACAATGCCAATGCTGACGACCAGAAAAGGAGACCATCGACCCATGCCAGCTTTTGGAATCAGGTGTATCGCTTTGCTTTAAGTGACGCATTCTATTCCAGCTTGCCTGCGCGACCTCACGCATGGACAGCGTACCCCAAGTCAAATGGGGTGATAAACGTGAACACGCATCAAAAGCAGTTACTGGACTCGATATTTGAAATCGGTACTTGCGCCCACGCTGATGCAAAAAACTATCCAGAGTCCTGAGTGCCACAGCACGACCACCCACTTGCCGAAATGGGCAAGGGTCATGCGCAAGTCCGAGCGCCGCAGCAGTAGGGATATATAAAGGGTGATTATCGCTCAACGAGAACAGTTCAGCGGGTGCTGACGTGACTGGTTGTGCCATGTCCTTATCCCACGCTTTAGCCCAGCCATCACGCGATGCAATCCGTCGCTGTACGCCAGTCTGACGCATTTCATGCCAGATAATGCCATGTTGCTTCGCCCACTCTTTTACCGCCAAATCACGCTTATAGGTCCAGCCATTACCCGTTTCTTCATGACTCCATAATCCCGCAATGCCATGCATTTGGCGAAGATGCTCTAATACCTCGATCGCCTCGCCAATCAACACAGATAATGGTTTCCCTAAAACAGAAAGCGCATCATTCAGTTCATGCAAGCATTCCGCCACAAACTCCCACTGTCGCGCAGACGCATCGGGCTGCGCCCATAATTCAGGTTCGACAATATAAAGCGGTAAAACGTGACCTTGCGCAGCAGATGCCGCAAGTGGACGATGATCCACAACTCTCAAATCGCGCTTAAACCACAAAATATGAATAGGGTCAGTCATGTTTTAAGTTCGACTCCTTCGGTAATCAAACCCTCTACCATTTGTTCTTTGAATGCAAAAAAACCTTTTTTGGCATGTGGCCAGAAGTGAGTGTCCCAACTGCGACGAGTCTGCGATAAAGTGATTCCAGATTGCTCCAAAATAGGATCTGCTTTACTGAGCACGTCTGCAACAGGACCGATTGGCGTATAAGCCGTCGTAATCTGCTTGACGCCGAACTCTTCAGCAATCTGTAGCAAGCTTTCGGCATCAAGGGATAAGCTAAGACGGGTCTCACAATGATAATGTGACTGGATTCGTTGTGCGGTATCCATCGCGGCTGATTGCACAAATTGCGCCGACTTTTCACCCCACAGCATATGGGTTGCAGTAGCAACACAAGCCGCTTTAAATTCGCCCGAAATAAAGCTTTCAGGATTTAGATCTTCATGCGTCACAAGCAGCATTGCAGGCGCATTATCATCATAATGCTGAAGCTCTCGGATCGGATGTGATGTGTGACTCGAAACTTCTGTCAAAGCCACCGCGGATTTGGCTAAACCTTGCGGCACAAAACGTCCATTGGTATAACGTGCAATATTATCAGTCGTCGCTAAATAAGTTTTGCCTTTGGTCTGCAAGCCGGCAACCCAGCGCCAAGATAACGTATTGCTCGCTGGATCAGCATCTATCAAATGACGTAGAAAAAAATCTGCACCTAATGTCCACGGCAAACGCAGTGTAAAAATCCAAATCGAGGCAAACCACATTCGTGCATGGTTATGGAGATAGCCCGTTTCAACAAGCTCGCGCGCCCAGTCATCAAAGCCTTCGATTCCTATTAAACCATTTTCTGCAGCAGTAATCGCATGAGCGTCGAAAGAGGTTTGTAACGCTAAATCACGTTCTATACAAAAACGACGCCAAACATCGGGTCGCACTTCTAACCACCCCTTCCAATAAGTACGCCAAAGCACTTCCTGCACATATTTTTCGGCAGATGCCATGTCGTGCTGGCGGAGCACCGCAGCAACAACTTCTTTCTCGGTGATTAATCGATGGCGTAAATAGGGCGAAAGCTGTGAGACATGATTTTTTACATGAGGGCCAAAATCGGTGTTACGTCCTGATGCGTAATCACGTCCTGCATGAGGCACAAAATCATGAAGGCGCAAAAGCGCGTCAGCTCGATTCGTGGAAAATGTGACACGACTCATTTTGTACTACTGGTATTCATCATTTTTTGGATACGAGGACGGACGCGTAGAAAAGCCACATAGGGACGCTCAAGCCCATGAAGTATCCAAGGAATTCTTGCCAGTAATCCAAGCGGTCGTAACAGGGGAATCGCACGCCACATCGCAGCAAAGGCCGCAGCACCTGAGAGTAATGAACCATTTTCCATCGCGTGAAGTCGAGCAAGCAATAAATCGCGGTCTATGGGACACGCATTTTCACTGTCAACCAAATTCACAAAATCTATGGCAGCGCGTCGATCTAACCGACGCATCAGTGCAATTTCACGCGTGCACAAAGGACATGCTCCATCGTACCAAACTGTTAATTTTTTCATCAAATTCTCGCTTAGATAATGTTATAAAAGTGTCGCATACCATCCTTTTCGATCGGAAAAATCACATCAAAGATGTATTGGCATAACTCCTATTCGCAGCCCTTTTTGAAGCTTTATCGCAAAGCGGCAAACATGAAAAAAAAGCAATATCAGCATAGACTGACCAAACGATTCGATTATGATGACTTTAATGATTTCCATCACAAAGACTTGAATCGATTTATGCAGAATCCGTCTATGCAAATTTGTCCATGCAACCCTCAGAACTTACTCACCACCTGCTGTGGAATATACCACGCAGGAGAACCCGCACATAATGCCGAAAAACTCATGCGTTCACGTTATAGTGCCTATGCACTCGGATTGATTGACTACCTCGTTGCGACTACGCTTCCTGCGCAACAGCAAAGACTCGATCAAGAAGGCATTCGCACATGGTCAACCCAAAGCATTTGGCTGGGATTAGAGGTGAAAGATTTCGAAGAATTCGTCGATAAAATTCATGCGACAGTCACCTTTGTTGCCAAGTGGAAAGACGCACAAGGCGAACACCAACATCTAGAAAAATCGGGCTTCGTAAAGATCAAAGACCGTTGGTATTTTCTCGACCCAACCGCACCACTCAATCTCGGACGCAATGATCCTTGTCCGTGTGGCAATGGCGCCAAATTCAAAAAGTGCTGCTCAACGTGGATTGCCTAATCAGCACAAAAACCGCCATCCAAATGACTTTGTCGGTTAGAATGCCCGCACCAAAACTGACCCACACCATCGCCACATGCTGACCATTATTTATATCATCGCTATTACCGCAGAAGCCATGACAGGCGCGCTCTCCGCTGGGCGACGCAGTATGGATTTATTTGGCGTGGTGTTGATTGCGTGCGTGACAGCATTAGGTGGCGGTTCAGTTCGTGATGTCTTACTTGGACACTATCCGCTGACTTGGGTCAAGCATCCTGAATACCTTGCTTTGACTGGTTTTGCTGCACTGATTACCGTCGTCATTGCACCACTCATGAAACATCTAAAATCAGTCTTCCTCGTGCTAGATGCTTTAGGCTTAGTCGCCTTTACGATTCTGGGCTGTCAGGTGGCACTTGAAATGCAGCAGGAAGGACTGATCAAACAGAGCTTATTGATCAGTGCCGTCTTCGGCGTGATTACTGGCGTATTTGGCGGAATTCTGCGCGATATTTTGTGTAACGACATTCCTCTGATCTTTCAAAAAGAACTCTATGCCAGCGTCGCACTCGCCAGTGCCGTACTGTATCTCGGATGCTTACAACTCAACCTAGTTGATGAGCAGAGCATGATTATCACACTGTTTGGTGGATTTTTATTTCGCTTATTGGCGATCAAATACCATTGGGAAATACCCAAGTTTGTCTATCAAGATGAACATTCGATTGACAAAAATCAGGATTAGAACTTGTTAACAGACTAGCTCATTGAGCTTGTCGAAATGTGCGGTATTCGCTAATAGATTTGGTCAAGCTGTCTGACAACTTACTCAAATAATGGATGCAAAAAATAACTAGCACATTGAGCGGAGTCGAAATGCACGCCTTCTGATTTGAAGGCGGTTGAGATGTCCACTTCGACAACCTCAGTGAACTTTAATTCAGATTTATGTTTGAACCAGCGCCAACTCCGCACGCATCGCATCAATCACCGTCTTATAATCAGGCTGACTAAAAATCGCTGAACCCGCAACAAACATATCCGCACCCGCTTCAGCAATCGCACGAATGTTCTTCACATTCACACCTCCATCGACTTCTAAACGAATATCACGACCACTTTTTTCAATCATTTGCTTCGCGACGCGGAGTTTATCCAGCGTACTTGGAATAAAACTTTGTCCGCCAAAACCAGGGTTCACACTCATTAGCAAAACTTGATCGACCTTATCCATCACATAATCCAGGTAATGCAACGGCGTTGCAGGATTAAACACCAAACCTGCTTTCGCACCGCCCGCCTTAATCAACTGCAACGAACGATCAATATGCGGCGTCGCTTCTGGATGAAAGGTAATGATGCTCGCGCCCGCTTCAAGGAAATATTCGATCATGCGATCCACAGGTTCAACCATGAGATGCACATCAATCGGCGCTGTAATGCCATAACTACGCAGGGCAGTACAAATCATCGAACCAAACGTCAGATTCGGCACATAGTGATTATCCATCACGTCAAAATGCACCACATCCGCGCCAGCATTCAGTACGTTTTCAACGTCTTGACCCAAACGGGCAAAGTCAGCAGATAAAATCGACGGGGCAATCCAATACGGTTGGGTCATAACAAGCTCTGGCAAAATAGGTGGCAAATTTGGCTAATGAACGATGCGAAAAAAATCAGTCTTAGCGCAACGCCTGCATATGATAACGCACATGATCAGCAATCACACTTTGAATAAAATAATATCCGTGATCGTACCCTGCATGACGACGTAAATTCAGCGGCTGCCCCACACGAGCACACGCCACCTCCAAACGATCTGGATGTAATTGATTGAGGAATTGATCTTGCAAACCTTGATCGACAAGGATGTGATCAAAGAGCTTTCCTTTCGCTTCAATCAACCGACTGGCATCATGTTCAGCCCAAAGGGTTTGATCATTCCCCAGATAATGGGTAAATGCTTTCACACCCCACGGACAATCCATCGGCGCAGCAATCGGTGCAATCGCCGATACCGATGCAAACAACTCAGGATGACGCAGTGCCAACGTCAACGCCCCATGTCCACCCATTGAGTGACCCATGATGCTGATACGCTGAACATTAAAGGTATTTTTGATGAGCGGATAAAGCTCATCAATCAAATAAGACTCCATTCGATAATGCAGTGCCCACGGCGCTTCGGTCGCATCCAGATAAAATCCTGCACCCTGCCCCAAATCCCAAGAATCGCTTTTCGCCACATTGTCACCACGCGGACTCGTATCAGGTGAAATCAAGATCACACCCAATTCAGCGGCGATGTCTTGTGCATGCGCTTTAATTGCAAAGGTTTCTTCGGTACAGGTTAAACCAGCCAGATAAAACAACGCTGCGCACTGCTCGCCTGCCAACGCTTGTGGAGGTAAATAAACGCCAAACTTCATTGGCAAACCAATGACAGTCGAAGCATGCTGATAAATGCGTTGCTCACCGTTAAAGCAACGGGATGAATTAAGTATTTGCATCTTTTTCTCAGAAGGAATCTAATGGGTTTAACACGAGGTCACACATGAATGGCCCAATGATAGTTGGGTACGGCAATAAAGCAAGTTTTACGTCAAATCTGAATGAACGGAATCTTTTAGAGGAAACGATGATGAACCAAATGGTCATGGATCAACCCAAAATAGCCAAAGTCGGTGAGGAAGCACCTGATTTTATGTTGAATGATACCGAAGGTCAGCCTTGGCGACTATCCGATAAACGTGGGCAAGTCGTCGCACTGCTTTTTTATCCTCAAGATGAAACGCTCGTTTGCACCAAACAGATGTGTTCAGTTCGCGACAAATGGGCGGATTATCTCGAAACGGGCGCAAATGTTATTGGCATCTCAGATGGCACTATTGTAGAACATACTCAGTTTGCAGCACATCATCGTTTACCACTCCCTCTACTTGCCGACTCAGGCAATGACATCACCAAAATTTACAGTCATCACTGGTGGATGCCTGCCAAGCTGACTCGCGCAATCGTGATCATTGATGCTGAAGGCAGAGTGGTTTCACGAGAAGTCATGTTTAGGGCATTTCGTCCAAATGATGATGCGGTGATTGCTACGATTTTGTCTGCAAAAACCAAGCAGTTGCGAAGGGGGTTAGATTGATTCACGAATCGAGATTCTTGGTCAAGGCAATGGGATATGGATAACATAGACATTAAATCACCGGTTTTATTAATTGTTATATGTCTTTCTATCGGCGGCGTTATTGGTTTTTTTACAGACTTAAACTGGCTAACCACTGGGTTGGTGCTTTTAGCGATTTTGCTCTTAAATGGATTAATGATGAGTACTGAAGATCGGCAAAAGGGCGGTTTTGATTATGATGAAAATGAAAGTCAAAAATCTAAAGTAAGTTTTAGGAGAGCATACTTAATCCAAATTTCCTTTTTATCACTCGTCATTCTCTGTGCAATCATTTCAGTATGGAGCCACCAATAGATAAAGCGCGTAAGGTGCAATAAGCCCAAGCGCATTGCACCAAATCATCATCTATTCTCCACACACTATCACCACGCAAATCACCTCACCACGTTTCATCAAATCAGCACGATGAAGCCGCAATACTTTCTTTCCCAACCGTCCTCACTAAACAACAACAATCCAAAATCAAGGAGCACCAAATTGAACGACTCAAAGACCCATTCGATCAACACTGCAGGGGAAAAACAACGTTCCTCCTCCACAGCTTTCGCCCTGTTCTTAGGGCTGGCTTTGCAGCTATCAGGTACCACGATATTTGCTGGCGAGCCCATCCCTGGCGTCGATGTCAATCTGAGCAAGGAAGTAGGAGGTGGCATCCGTGCTCCAAAGGGAGCAGATCAGCCAGATGATAAAAATGAACTCCCACGCGCTTCAATCAACACCTCACGCTCCAACATTAAACGTCCTTCAATTGTAAGGCATGAAGAAGCCAACAGTGCTTTAGGGCAGGTATCAACAACCAGAGGCACGGCTCCCCGTACAGATGGCATTGCTGGCGAAGCGAGCATCTTTGATCGTTGGGAAAATTCCATTGCTAAGAGATCTGGCAACGGGCAGATCGGTGCAGCGTCAGAACTCCCAAGTGCGGCCATCAGCACAACACGCTCCAACATTAAACGCCCAGGAATGGCAAAGGAGGAAGCCAACAGTGCAATGGGGCAAGTATCAACAACCAGAGGTTTTAAAATAGCCGACAACAATTCGCCAGTCCCCACAGACACAGGAATACGTGTCGCTCCGGGCGATCTGAACGGCGATGGCATTGAGAGACGCAAAGCGGGCGAGCCGATCCCAGGTGTCGATATTTACTTAGGCACGAACGGTCAGTAAAGGCAAAGAACAATAAAACGTCAGGTGCAATAATCAAAAGCGCATTGCACCAAATGATCAATCCCTCCATCACACAACGTGACGATTTGTGCTATGTGAGCTAACGCACAGAACTTTACCCAGTACGCGCCTAATCTAATTATTCGCCAATCAATTTGGTCTATCTAGGGTCGCGTGGAAAGCATTTGACCCTTATCTTTACGTTCAAGGGGACTCTCTATGAAACACATGATAATAATATCTGCACTGTTTGCCGCATTCAGTTTGGCGGGTTGCGAAAGAGAACCTGCTGTAGTCTACGTACCTCCTGCCACAACCACAGCTGGGCCAGCAGGTGCGACGGGCGCAACTGGAGCGACGGGCGCAACTGGATACATCTCAACGACTGCTCAAGGACCCGCTGGTGCGACAGGCGCGACTGGTGCAACTGGCCATACAGGCGCTCAAGG
>JACMMY010000190.1 GCA_014378805.1 Moraxellaceae bacterium | reverse complement strand
TAGATTTCATTGAACTGTGCAATCAGTACATCAGAATCAATTCCCAGTAAACGACCATAACCGCGCAGATATCCACGAATAAATGCAGGCTCTGGAAGTGATTTATAATCATCCGCTTCAATCGCCGTTAGTAATCGTTCACTGATATTTAAGTCGGTCGCAATATCTTTTAATTCACGTTGTTTGAGCAAACGCGCTTGGCGTAAACGCTCACCTGGACGTTGAGCATTACTGGGTGTTTGTGTTGAAGACAATGGCGAACTGGACGTGGACATCGGACTACCTAAGGAAACAGATGGATCAATATTGAGACGTGTTTGTTGAGTAGAGTCAGACAATGAATTGTGACCTTGCCCTAGACTGCGTTCAACGATAGGTTCGGCTATTTTTTTTTCAACAAGCTGTTGATCAACACACGGAGTTTCGCACGGCATCTTAATGTCAGGCGTATCGAGCTGATCGGGTTGCACGTTATTTATGGGTTTATTTTCTGGTTTTAATTCCATGCTGCCCCCATTTTCACTAACTCTAGATAGTGTAGGTACTCATCGCTGTTAGGATAAACCAGTTGTAAACGTTCAGTCAGAGATTGCAAACGCCCGTCATCCTGTACTTGTTTTGCGATACGCATTCCCAACCATAAGGATCGCGCACTCTGAGGTTGGTCACCCATTAGGCGCAAATACTCATCATATAGGCTCCGAGCAAACTGGATACGATTTTGCTTTAGGAATATTTCAGCTAATTCAAAACGTGCAACAACGGAATCATTATTGGTTTGTAATGCTTGAGTAAAGGCCTGCTGAGCTTCTGCTTGCTTACCCAAAATCAATGCAGTACGACCTAAGTTTTCTAACGCTGCAGAACGATCAGCATAGCCCAACTGTGAACCCGCAATCTCAAACTGGGTATATGCCTCTGCATAACGTTTACGCCCACTTAAGAACACCCCATAATTATTTCGCGCTTGGGCAAAATCACTTCTAGAGGCAATTGCACGCTTAAAGTACTCTTCCGCCTTAATCTGATTCAACTCGCTGCCTTCACGTTGCAACAGCACACCCATCATATTATTCGCTTCGGGCAACCGTGGCGAAGTTTCCAAAGCTTCGGCTAAACTGCGCTGTGCGGCATCTAAATCACCACTACGGATATATTGAGCCGCAATTCCAACGCGCGCTAATGCAGCAGCTCCCGGGTTCGCAGGACTTTGACCTGTTTTCATCATTGACATCGGTGTGGTGACTGTCGTCTCACAACCCGTCAACATCACTGAACCAAACGTACCCACACATATCAGTAATGACGCCGTACCATAAAATTTATTCAGGCGAACAAAAGCTTTAACGCGTTGAGTGGCGTTTATTTTTTGGTGCTGCTTGTTTCGCATCATATTCAGGAACCTCGAGTTCTCAATATCTCGCGTCGCTGACCCGAAGTCGATTCAGCGGAATGCTTTTCACTATCTTGTTTGCTGTTTTGATGTTCAACAATCTTTTGTTTCCATTTTTCAGCACGGCGCGTCCGATCCGCAACCTGCCCGACCAATTGACCGCATGCCGCGTCAATATCGTCACCACGTGTCATCCGCACCGTACAGACATAGCCTGCATCAGACAATGTTTGTTGGAATGCCATGATTCGATTGCGACTAGAACGCTCGTATGGCGCATGCGGAAACGGATTAAATGGAATCAGGTTAATCTTACTGGGTAAATCGTTTAAGAGTTGTATCAATTGTTTAGCGTGATGCGGTTGATCATTGACACCGTCCAACATGACGTATTCGATCGTCACGTGTTTTTTGCGTGATGGCTCTAATGCATCGTCTTGGTCATCATCTGCATTCACTGCTTGATTCTGGGCGATCTTGGCTTTGATGGCTTTATGCTGAGCGGATTTATCCGACAACGGCGCACCACGCGCCACATAGCGACGTGCAGCCGCCATCAGCTCAACGAGCGGATATTTTTTATTGATTGGCACGAGTTCATTACGAAGTTCATCGTTTGGCGCATGCAGTGAAATCGCTAATGCCACATCAATTTCATCACCCAATTTATCAATCATCGGCACGATGCCTGACGTCGATAAGGTCACGCGGCGTTTAGACATCCCATACGCATGGTCATCGAGCATAAGCTGCATCGAAGCGACCACAGGTTTAAAATTGAGCAATGGTTCACCCATACCCATCATGACGACATTGGTCACGGTACGTGTTCGCTCACCGACTGGCGTCTCTTCCATGTAGGATTGATTTGCCACCCAAAGCTGACCAATGATTTCAGCAGGCAAAAGATCGCGCTGAAAACCCTGCTTGCCTGTACTGCAAAAACTACAATCCAACGCACAACCGACTTGCGATGAAATACACAATGTCTTACGACCATCGGCTGGAATTAAAACGGTTTCAACCAGCGATCCAACACCCTCACCGACACGAAACACCCACTTACGCGTTCCATCATTGGAATATTCACGATGAACCACTTCAGGCGCAGCGGCATAGGCTAATCGTGATAATTTCTCACGCAATGAACCTGCCAAATTGGTCATTTCATTAAAATCAGTCACGCCCAACTGGTGAATCCACTTCATGACTTGCGCGGCACGAAACTTCTTTTCACCGATGGTTTCAAAGTAAGTTTCAAGTTCTTTACGCGTCATGCCGAGTAAATTAATTTTATTTGAAGTTGCTGTTTTTTCT